>CALBMW010000079.1 GCA_937896275.1 uncultured Myxococcales bacterium | reverse complement strand
CGCGCGGGCCGCTGGCGCCGAGGTCGTCGAGTGCCCGCGCCGGGGCTACGGCAGCGCCTGCCTGGCCGGCATTCGCCACCTGGCGGTCGATCCGCCGGACGTGGTGGTCTTCCTCGACGCCGACGGGGCCGACGATCCCGACGACCTGGGGTCCCTGCTCGCGCCGATCCGCGCCGACCGGGCCGATCTCGTCATCGGATCGCGCGCGCGCGGCGAGGCCGAGCCGGGCGCGCTGACGCCCGTGCAGCGCTTCGGCAACGCGCTCTCGTGCACGCTGATCCGGGCGCTCTTCGGCGCGCGGTTCACGGATCTGGGGCCCTTCCGGTCGATCACGTGGACCGCGCTGTGGGGCCTGCAGATGGCCGATCCGGACTTCGGTTGGACCGTCGAGATGCAGGCCCGGGCGGCGCGCTGCGGCCTGCGATGCGGCGAGGTGCCGGTGCGCTACCGGCGGCGGGCCGCGGGGCGCAGCAAGGTCTCGGGCACCGTCGTGGGATCGGCGCGCGCCGGGGCGACCATTCTGCTCACCATCGGCCGCGAGGTGCTGCGGTGACCGACCGGCTGATGATCTTCGCCAAGGCCCCCGAACCGGGCCGGGTGAAGACGCGCCTGTGCCCGCCCTGCACGCCGGCGGACGCGGCGGATCTGCACGGGGCCTTCGTGCGGGACGTCGTCGCGCGCCACCAGCGCGTGGGTCGGCGGACCACGGTGTGGCGGGCCGGCGACGCCGATCATCCGCTGTGGGGCGATCTGGGCGTGCCGCTCGCGCGCCAGCGAGGCGGCGACCTGGGCGCGCGCATGGCCGCGGCCTTCGCCGACGAGTGCGGTGACGGCGCGCGCGTCGTGGTGCTGGGCACCGACAGCCCCAGCCTGCCGCCGTCCCTGGTCGACGCGGCCTTCGAGGCGCTGGCGCACGTGCCCTGCGTGCTGGGCCCCGCGTGCGACGGCGGCTACTACCTGCTGGGCGCGCGGGGGTCGGTCCCGCCGGTCTTCGACGACATGCCGTGGGGCAGCGCCGGGGTGCTGCCCCGCACGCTCGCGGCGCTGCGGACGGCCTGCGTGCCGGTCCACCTGTTGCCTTTCTGGTACGACGTCGACCGCCCCGCGGACCTCGACCTGCTGCGCGCGCACCTGCCCGTCCTCGCCGCGCTGGGCGAGCCCGCGCCCATGCACACGATGGCCTGGCTCGAGGCGCACCATGCCCCCTGAGCCACCGCCGGAGCTACCGGCGGAGGTACCGGCCTACCGCGCCGCGCTCGAGAGCCTGTACGGGCTGGCGCGCTTCGGCGAGAAGCTCGATCTCGAGGGCCCGCGCGCCCTCGCCGCGGCCCTGGGCGATCCGCTCGCGGGCTATCGATCGGTGGTGATCGGGGGCACCAACGGCAAGGGCAGCACCAGCGCGTTCACCGAGGCCCTGCTGCGCGGCGCGGGCCTTCGGGTGGGCCTGTTCACCTCGCCACACCTCATCTCCTTCTGCGAGCGCGTCCGGGTCGACGGCGTCCAGATCGAGCCCGCCACGGTGGGGCGCCTCGCGCCACGGGTGTTGGCGGCCGTCGACGACGTCTCCTTCTTCGAGGCGACCTGGGGACTCGCGGCGCTGGCCTTCGCCGAGGCGCGCGTCGACGTGGCCATCTGGGAGGTGGGCCTCGGCGGCCGCCTCGACGCCACCAACGCCTGCGAGCCCGAGGTGTCGGCGGTGGTGAGCGTCGACTTCGATCACATGGCGGTGCTGGGGGACACGCTCGGGGCCATCGCCCGTGAGAAGGCGGGCATCTTCCGGTCGGGGCGGCCGGCGCTGACGACCGCCGAAGGCGCGGGGCTGAGAGCGCTGCGCGCTGCCTGGCCGGGGGTCATCGAGGTGCCCGTCCGCGCCGACCTGCCTGCCCTGCCCCTCGCGGGCGCTCACCAGCGGCGAAACGCCTCGCTGGCCTGCGCCGTCGCGGACGCCCTGGGCGTGGCGACCGCGACCGCGGCGCTGGCCGCCGTGCGTTGGCCGGGGCGCGTCGAGGTCTTCGGCGACGTGGTCATCGACTGCGCGCACAACCCCCACGGCGCCGCCGCGCTGTGCGCGTGGCTCGACGCGCGGGAGGCGCCCGTGCCGGTGCACCTGATCTTCGGGGCCATGGCCGACAAGGACGTGACGGGGATGGCCCCGCTGCTGGCGGCGCGCGCGGCCACCGTGACCCTGGTGACGCCGACCTACCCGCGGCGGCGGCCGGCCACCGAGCTGGTGCCCCTCTTCGCCGGGCGCCCGACGCGCGTGGTGTCCACCGTGGCCGAAGCCCTCGACACCCGGCCGGCCGACGGCCTCACGCTGGTGGCGGGCTCCTGCTTCCTGGCCGGCGAGGCGCGGGCGCACCTGAACGGCGTGCCCTTCCCCGAGCTGGGGCTGCTCACGCTGGCGCGCTGAGCGTCAGACGATCGGGCGCTCGTAGCGGAGCAGGTCGCCCAGCGTGGCGTACTGGCTGCCACCGAGCCGCGCGAGAGGGTCGAGGCGGCGCGCATCGATCCGGCCCTCTGCGTCGAGCACGCCGTCGTCGATGTGGATCAGCTCGATGCGCCCCAACACCAGCCGGGCGGTCACGCGACCCCGATCCTCGAGCTCGACCACCTGGTGCAGCGAGCACTCGAACTGGACCGGGCTGCCCACGATGCGCCCGGCTGCGCAGCGCTCCGAGGGCCGGATCTCCACACCCGCCCGCGCGATCTCGCTGTCCCCGTAGGAGAAGTCGCCGCTGCTGAGCACCATGGCCTCGGCGAGGGCCACCGGCACGGTGTTCACGACGAAGGCCCTCGTCTCGATGATGTTGCGCGCGGTGTCCTTGAGGCCGCCGTCCGGCTTGCTGGCGATGCTGATCGCGAGGGTCGGTGGGCGCGCGGCCAGCCCGGTGAAGAAGCTGAAGGGCGCCAGGTTGGTCGATCCGTCGAGCCCGACGGTGGTGACCCAGGCGATGGGCCGCGGGAGGATGGTCGAGATGAGCGTCTGGTAGACGTCGCGGGTCGGGGTCGCGGCCGGATCGATGCGCATGGACCCTCCAATGGGCGGCGTGGTGTACGGCCCCATTTGGCGCCCGCCGGCGCGCGCGATCCAGGCGGCTGTCGGCGATCGGCGATCACCTGGGCGGGCCGCCGCTCCTCCAGCCTGCGACCCGGCACCGCCGCGCCGCCGCCGACCCCGGACCGCACGCTGTGCCCACGAAACGCGGACAGCTATAGTCGCGCGGTGCACCTCCTCTGGGCCTTCCTGCTGACCGCGCCCCTCGACCTGAGCGCCGAGCGCCTCGAGCTGCGCGACGGTGCCTGGAACGCCGCGGGCGGCCTTCGCCTCGAGGCCGGCCCGCTGTCGCTCGAGGCGCCCGCCGCGCGCGGGGCGCCCACCGCGGCCTGCCCAGACGGGGCGGTCGATGTCGACGGTCCGCTGAGGATGGTGGGGGACGGCTTCGAGGCCGACGCGAGCGGCGCGACCCTGTGCCTGCCACGCGGCACCGTCACCGCGACCGATCTCACCGTGCGCGCCCCACACCTGCGCCTGCGCGCCGACACGGCCACGGGCGAGGGCCGTCATTGGCAGGCCCGCGGCGTCGAAGCCACGGCCTGCGCCTGTGAGGATCCGCCCTGGCACGTGAGCGCCAGCGCCGCGTCGGTGGTGGCCGGCGAGGGGGCGTGGGCGGAGTGGCCGGTGTTCTGGGTCGGGCCCGTGCCCGTGGCGGCGGCGCCCCGGGCCTACGTGCCGCTCGGCCGCCGGCGCACCGGCTTCCTGCTGCCCCGCCTCGGGTGGGACGGCGAGCACGGCCCCGGCGCGCGCCTCCCCTTCTTCTGGGCGCTGGGCCAGAGCGTCGATCTCACCCTGGCCCCCGGCTACCAGCACGAGATCGGCCCCTTAG
>CALBMW010000078.1 GCA_937896275.1 uncultured Myxococcales bacterium | reverse complement strand
CGCTCGAGGGCCTCGCCGCCGTCGCCGACATCAGCGTCAGCGCCGCCGCCGTCGATCGCGTCGAGGTGCACCCCGGCTCGGTCACCGTGCCCGCCGGCGGCACGCAGGACTTCCGCGCGGTCGCCTTCTTCGCCGACGGCGCCGAGCGCGACGTCACCGACGAGGCGATCTGGGCCAGCGACGACGAGGTCGCGGCCACCGTGTCGAACGTGGCCGGATCACGCGGTCGCGCCACCGCGCACGCCATCGGCGAGGCGGCGATCACCGCGGTCTTCGCCGGCGTCGAGAGCCCGGCCGCCACCCTCACCGTCGAGGACGCCCGGCTCGTGAGCCTGACCGTGACACCCATCGGCCCCCGCGTCGTGGTGGGCGAGACGCTGCGGCTCACCGCCACGGGCACGTGGTCCGACGGTCGGGCGGAGGATCTCACCGAGCAGGCGCAGTGGGAGTCCCAGGACGCCGACACCGCCACCGTCTCGAACGTGCCGGGCAGCCGCGGCCTGGTCACCGGCGTCGCCGTCGGCGCGGTCGACCTGCACGCCCTGGTCGGCGACGCGCTGTCCCCCGCGGTCGCCGTGACCGTTCTCCCGCCCCCCAACCAGGCGCCCGTGGTGGCCCTGACCTGCCCCCGCACCGGCCGCGTCGGGGTCGCGCTCGACTTCGCGGCCACGGCCAACGACACCGACGGCCACGTGACGCGCTTCGTGTGGGACTTTGGCGACGGCGCGGCCGCCGTCGACACGGGCGGCGCCGGCGAGGTGGCCTACACCTTCGACGCCAGCGGCACCTTCGTCGTCGAGCTCTCCGTCTTCGACAACGACGGCGATCGCGCCATCGCCCGCTGCACGCTCACCGTGCAGAGCGCCAACGCGCCGACCGTGCGCTTCGTGCGCCCCCAGGGCGAGCGCGACACCACCCAGGGCGAGGAGATCTCGGTGCTGGTCGATGTCCGCGCGTCCGCGGGCCGGGCGGTGGCAAACGTCCAGATCACCCTCGACGGCGAGGTGCTGGCCGAGGTCGCCGAGCTGCCCTACGAGGCGACGATCGCGGTCCCGCTCGACGCGGCCTCGGGCGCGACGCTCCGCCTCGAGGCGATCGCCTTCGACGACGCGGGCGAGGCCGGCGTCAGCGAGCCCGTGCTGCTCAACGTCGTCAACTTGCTGCCCCAGGCGCGCTTCGTGGCCATCCCCGTGGCGCCGCGCCGCATCACGGTCGACGCCAGCGCCGCCACCGACGACACCACGGCGCCGGCCGACCTCGAGGTGCGCTGGGACTTCGAGGACGACGGCGTGTGGGACACGGCCTTCGACACCGCCAAACAGGCCGCCCACGAGTACCCCGACATCGGCGACTACGTCGTGCGCGTCGAGGTGCGCGACAACATCGGCCAGACCAGCCAGACCACGCGGCCGGTCAGCTTCACCGATCAGCAGTTCGTCGCCGGCGACGTCCGCACCACGGTGTGGTTCGGCACGGTCATCATCACCGGCAACGTGCGCATTCCGGCCGGCGAGTCCCTCACCATCGCCGAGGGCACCCAGGTGCTCTTCAGCCGCTTCGACCAGAACAACGACGACGTCGGCGACTTCTCGCTCACCATCCAGGGCCGGTTGCTCGTGCAGGGCACGGCCGACAACCCGGTGCTGTTCAGCGTCTTCGAGGAGAACCGCGCGCCCGACGCCTGGACCCGCGTCGACGTCAGCGGGGCCCAGGCGAGCCTCATCGAGCACGCCCTCTTCGAGTACGGACGCGACGGTTTGCGCCTGAACAACGGCAGCACCGTCCGCGACGTGCGGCTGCGCGCGATGGGCGGCACCTGCCTCACGCTGAACAACGCCGACGGGGCGACGATCGAGGACGTCGAGGCGCGCGACTGTGGGGTCGGCGTCACGATCACCGACAGCGACACCGTCACCGCGCACCGCGTCACGGCCGCCGCCAACGCCAGCGACGGTCTGCGCATGAGCGCCGGCACCGGCCTCGACGCCGAGGACATCGTCGTGACGGACAACGGGGGCTCGGGCGCAGACTTCATTAATGTTTCCGGCATCTTGACGCGACCGATCGCCGAGCGGAACGTCGGCTTCGGGCTTCACATGACGAACACCGACCTCGTCGCCACCGAGGGCTCGGTTCAGCGCAACGGCGGGGCTGGGGTCATCTTCACCGGCGGATCGGACGGGAGCCTGCGCCACACCCACATCACCGAGAACGGCCTCGAAGGGGTGCGCATCGAGCCCGCGCTCGGGGTCAACCCGGGCGTCGTCGTGCAGCGCAACAACATCTTCGCCAACGGCGGTGGGGGGGCGGACGTCGTCGAGAACCTCGACCCCAGCGCCACGCTCACCGCGAGCGCAGCCAGCGGCTCGAGCGATCGCTCGTCGGGGGTCTGGAACGCACCGGCGGGCGCTACGATCCTGGCGGTGCGCGCGCAGTTCATCGAGCCCGGCAGCGGCACCGGCTACCTGCAGAACGGCGCCAACAACGCCACCCTCAGGTCCTACACGAACGACGCCGACGAGTGGGTCGCGGTGCCGGCCGGCGTCACGCGCCTGCGCGTGCGCGCCGTCTACAGCTCGTCGGGCGGCACGCAGACGATGCGCGTGCTGGCGGTCATGGTGCGGCGTCACGTGGCCGCGCCCTACCAAGTGGTCGTCGGCCGCTCGACCGGGTCGACCAACCTTCGCGTGAACTTCCTGGGGCGCTACCCCGACGTCCTGTCCGAGCTGGCCTTGTCGCCGTCGGGCGCGGCCGATCTGCAGGGCTACGTGGGCGTGGCCTTCGACGACCGGTGGGACACGGGCCCCTACTTCGGCGGCGCGCCCATCGCCGCGGGCACCGTCTGGTCGGGGACGGTGTACGTCAGCGGGGACGTGGTCATACCCAACGCAGGCGATCTCACCGTCGAGGCGGGCGCGCAGGTGCTCGTGGCGCCCACCGACCAGGACGGCGACGGCGTAGGCGACTACCTCATCGACGCGATCGGGCACCTCACAGTGGCCGGCACCGCCATCGAGCCCGTGGTCTTCACGGTCGACGATCCCACGCCCGACGGGGACCTGCGCGTCACGGACTGGGAGCGCCTGCGCGTGGGCGCGGGCTCGACGCTGGAGCACCTGCTCGTCGAGCGCGCGCTGGTGTGCGTGCAGATGAACGGCGCGAGCACGCTGGCCGACGCCGAGGTGCGCCGCTGCGGCGCCGGCGTGCAGGTCACCGGGGCGGGCCCCACGCTCGACCGCCTCACCATCGACGACGTGAAGGGCGCCGGCCTCACCCTCGGCGCCGCGGCCAACGTCACCGACGCCTACGTGCGGTTCAGCGGCGGGGCGCGGTGCAACGCCGACGGCCAGTGCGCGCGCGGCGAGACCTGCACCGCCAACCGCTGCGTTGACCCCACCCAGGCCGCGGGCCGCGCGCCCGGCGTCGTGATCGACAGCACCGGCAGCGTGTTGGCGCACATCGACGTGAGCGACAGCGCGGACGACGGCGTGGCCCTCCGGCCCGGCGCGAGCGCGTCGATCACCGACTGCGTGGTGTCCTTCAACGACCGCGCGGGCGTGTTCACGGACAGCCGCGCCAACGCGCAGCCGCAGCTCACCCTCAACGGCTGCAACCTGTTCGGCAACGCCGCCGAGGGTGGCCCCGGTGTGGCGACGGCCGCCGAGATCAACACCAGCGGCGTGCTCACCGCCAGCGCCGCCAGCGGCTCCACCGACCGCTCGTCGGCCGTCTGGACGCCCCCCGCCGGCAGCACCATCGTCGAAGCGCGGGCCGTCTTCATCGAGCCGGGCAGCGGCACCGGCTACCTGCAAAATGGGGCCAACAACAGCACGATCCGCAGCTACACCAACGACGCCGACGAGTGGGTGACCCTCGCCAGCGGCGTGCCCAGCCTGCGCGTGCGCGCCATCTACTCCTCGTCGGGTGGTACGCAGACCATGCGCGTCAACGCGGTGCGCGTCGCCTCGGGCGGGCTGTCCGACATCCAGCTGTCGGCCGCCGTCTTCGCGGTCGGCCGGGTCAACGCCCGCCGCAACTGGTGGGGCGGGCCCACGCCCCAGGGCGCGTTCTTCGAGGCGACCGTCGGCGCGGTCGACGTGCAGGAGTGGGCGCCGGTGGCGTACCCGCAGAACATGGTCGGGCCGCGCTTCTAGACGCGCCCCGGCGAGATCGCGGCGCGTCGCGAAGCACCGGTCCGCCCGCACCACGCGCGGTCCGGATCGCGCGGGGAAGCTCCCAAGGCGCAGCATTCTTCCACGCACCGGCGCTCCGAAGTATCGTGGCCGCCTTTGCTGGAGGCTCCGATGATCTCACCGCGCACCGATCTCGATATCGCTCACTCCGTGCACCTTCGACCGATCACCGAGATCGCGGCGCGCCTGGATCTGGCACCCGAGGATCTCGAGCTCTACGGCCCCTACAAGGCGAAGCTCGATCCGGCCCTCGACCGCGGCCGCGACGGCAAGCTGATCCTGGTCACGGCGATCAACCCAACGCGCGCGGGCGAGGGCAAGACGACGATGACGGTCGGGCTCGGGCAGGCCATGTGGCGGCTGGGGCACCGATCGATCATCGCGCTGCGCGAGCCCTCGCTGGGCCCGTGCATGGGCGTCAAGGGGGGCGCGACGGGGGGCGGCTGGTCGCAGGTCCTGCCCATGGAGGACATCAACCTGCACTTCACGGGCGATCTGCACGCGGTGACGGCGGCGCACAACCTGCTGTCGGCGATGGTCGACAACGCGCTGCACCACGGCACCACCCGGCTCGATCCGCGGCGCGTCGCCTGGAAGCGGGTGCTCGACGTCAACGATCGGGCGCTGCGCAACGTGCTGGTCGGCCTGGGCGATCGGACGGACGGCGTGCCGCGCCAGAGCGGCTTCGACATCACCGCCGCGAGCGAGGTCATGGCCGCCCTCTGCCTCGCCGACGATCTGGCCGATCTGCGGGCGCGGATGGCCCGCTTCGTCGTGGGCTACGCCGGCCCGCGGGACGCCGTGACCGCGGGCGAGTTGGGCGCGGCGGGCGCGATGACCGCGCTGCTCCGCGATGCCTTCAAGCCCAACCTCGTGCAGACGATCGAGGGCACACCGGCGATCCTCCACGGGGGACCCTTCGCCAACATCGCCCACGGCACCAACAGCATCGCGGCGACCCGGCTGGCCCTGCGCCTGAGCGACTATGTGCTGACCGAGGCCGGCTTCGGGGCCGATCTGGGCGCGGAGAAGTGGTTCGACATCGTGTGTCGAGGCGCAGGCTTCGCGCCGCGGGCGGTGGCGCTGGTCGCCACGGTGCGGGCGCTCAAGCTGCACGGCGGCGCGCCGGCCGGCGACCTCGCGCGGCCCGACGTCGCGGCCTTGGAGCGCGGGCTGTGCAACCTCGACCAGCACCTCGACTTGCTGGCGCGCTTCGGCGTGCCCACGTTGGTGTGCCTCAACCACTTCACCAGCGACAGCGCCGACGAGATCGGCTGCGTCAAGGCTCACTGCGAGGCGCGCGGCGCGGGTTTCGCGACGGCCGACGTGTGGGGCAAGGGCGGCGAGGGCGCGCTCGAGGCCGCGGCGGAGTTGGTGCGCCTGGCCGATGGGCACGACGGCAGCTACACACCGCTGTACGCGGTCGACGATCCCGCCGAGGAGAAGATCCTCAAGGTCGCGCGCGCCGCCTATGGCGCCGCGGACGTCACCTTCACCGCTCAGGCCACCCGCGACCTCAACCGCGCCCGCGCGCTGGGGCTGGGCGGCCTGCCGGTCTGCATCGCCAAGACGCCTGCCTCGCTCAGCGACGATCCGACCCGCATCGGACGACCCACCGGCTTCACGCTCACGGTGCGCGAGGTCGTCACCTGTGCGGGCGCCGGCTTCCTGGTCCCGATCACCGGCGATCTGATGCGCATGCCCGGCCTCCCCAAGCAGCCGGCCGCGCTGAACATCGCCGTCGACCCCCAGCGGCGCATCACGGGCCTCGCCTGACACCCCAC
>CALBMW010000077.1 GCA_937896275.1 uncultured Myxococcales bacterium | reverse complement strand
CGGCAGCTGCGAGCGGGGGGCGTGCGTGGACGGCGCGTGCGTCGAGGGTCCGTGGCGCCCGATCGTGCAGACCGAGCCGACCTTCGCGCTCAACACCGATCTGCTCTTCTACGGCTTCCTGTTCACGACCTCGAGCTACAGCACGCGGTTCAACGACAAGCTGAACGTGTTCCGCCCGGGCACCGACTCCGAGGTGGACTCGGATCCGGCCGTGTCGGAGCGCCACACCTTCACCGATCCGCTGAGCGGGGTCACCTACGCCGCGGTGCAGCCACGCTGCGGGGGCGACGCGGCCCAGGGCGGCCCGCGCGGGCTGTGCTCACCGTGCACGGCCGACGCGCTGTGCGCCGGGTACACCGGCTTCATCGGCGGGGTGTACTGCCAACCCCTGACCGAGACCGGGGAAGAGCGCTTCTGCCTGCAGGACTGCACCGAAGACGAGAGCCTCTGCGGCGAGGACGAGACCTGCGACGACGTCGGCAACTGCGTGCCCGACGCGGGCGTGTGCTTCGAGCCGCGGACCTGCGGCGACGCCGATCCGCACGGCACCTGCCCCGACGGGCTGACCTGCGCCGAAGGCGAGTGTCGCGCCGTCTTCACGCCCTCGGCGGTGTGCCAGTATCTGCAGCCGGGGGACACGGGCGCGGTGCGCATGGTCGAGCGTGGCAACACGCTGGCGACCACGTACCAGGACGCGCTGCAGGCCTATTACAACGACGACGGCTCGGACGAGGCGCGCGACCTGCGGCTGGCGCGCGCCTACTACGCCGCCCGCTATGGGCTGACCAGCTTCGTCGATCTGACCGAGACGCTGCTGGCGACCTACAACCTGTTCGGCCGGGTCTATTGAGAGCGATGACTGATGATCGGCTGCATTGGCGTCTGATCGACCGCGAGCCGCCCACCGACTACCAGATCTTCCAGGTTCGGCGGCAGCGGTCGGCGCACCCCGAGACGGGCGAGGCGCACCGCTTCTCGATCATCGAGTCGGTGCCCTTCGTGAACGTGCTGGCCCTGACGCGCGATGACGAGGTGGTGCTGGTGCGCCAGTTCCGCCACGGCGTGCAGCGGGTGTCCGTCGAGCTGCCGGGGGGGCTGGTCGATCCGGGCGAGCACCCGCGCGCGGCCGCGGAGCGCGAGCTGCGCGAGGAGACGGGCTTCATCGCGGCGCGCTGGGAGCGGCTGGGCGTGGTGGACGCCAACCCGGCCATCCAGGACAACCAGTGCACGCTGTTCCTGGCGCTGGACGCCGAGCGGACGGCGGAACGAGACCTCGACGCGGGCGAGGTGATCGAGGTCGAGATCACGCCGCTGGCCGAGATCCCCGGGCGCATCGCCGCGGGCGAGATCAGCCACACGTTGGTGATGACCGCCTTCTTCTTCCTGCTCGATCGCGCCGGGGGGTGGCGGCGACCGTGAGCGGCGCGCAGCCGTCGGGCCCGCCTCCCTCGGACCTGCCGGGTCCGCCGCGGCCGGATCTCCTGGGCCTCCCGATGCCGGCCCTCGCCACCTTGCTCGATGAGCTGGGCGTCGGCGCCCGGCACGCGGGGCGGGTGTTCGGCGGCCTGCACCGTCGCCTGCAACCTATCGAAGACATTGCAGATTTGGGTTGGCGCCACGCCGCGCGGCTGCGCGCCGAGGCCACGGTGGCGCAGGTCGTGGTCGAGGCGACGCACCCCAGCAGTGATGGGACCGAGAAGCTGGTCTTCCGGCTGGCTGACGGGGCGCGGGTCGAGGGCGTCCTGATCCCGATGAAGGGCGATCGGCTGGCGCTGTGCGTGTCGAGCCAGGTTGGATGCGCGATGGCGTGCACCTTCTGCGCGACCGGCACGTTGGGGCTCGAGCGCGGGCTGCGGGCCGGTGAGATCGTGGCCCAGGTGCACGCCGCGCGGCGGCGGGTCGCCGAGGCCGGGCGGCGCGTGACGCACGTCGTGTTCATGGGCATGGGCGAGCCGCTGCACCACTACGAGGCGACGCGCGACGCGCTGCGGGTGCTGCGCGATCCGCATGGGCCCTGCTTCAAGGGGCGCCACCTCACCGTGTCGACCGTGGGCGTCGTGCCCAAGATGCGGGCCTTCGCGCGCGACTTCGAGGGGCGGGTGCAGCTCGCGCTCAGCCTGCACGCCGGCACCGACGCGACGCGGCGGCGCATCATCCCGCTGGCGGCGACCTACGACCTCGCGACGCTGCGGCAGGCCTGCCTCGACCACCCGCTGCCCGGCACGCGCGCGCTGATGATCGAGTATGTCGTGTTACCGGGCCAAAACGACGGCCGCGCCGAGCTCGAGGCCCTGGCCGAGTGGACGCGCGGGCTGCGGTGCCTGGTGAACCTGATCCCCTTCAACCCGTTCACCGGCGCGCCCTTCCGCGCGCCCGACGAGCGCGAGGTGCGCCGCGTGGCCGAACGTCTGCACGCGCTGCGTGTGCCGCACAGCGTGCGGTGGCCCAAGGGTGGCCCGGTGGCCGGGGCCTGCGGGCAGCTCGCGCTGGTGACGCCGCGCTAGGTGGGTGGCTGGGCGGGCGCAGGCGGTGCTCAGCGGTCCGAGCACCACATCAAGTCGACGTCTCGCGTCATGCGGGGCCGGACGCGCAACACCACCGCCAGCCCCCCGACGACCGCCGCGGGATACGGCCAGCTTGCCAAGAAGGCCTGGACCTGACCGAGGCCAAGCGAATCCTTCACGCCGGTCGCCGCCGCCGCAGCCAGAACTCGGCGGGCTCGTCGGTGCCGCGCCCCGGCAGCGGGGGCCGCGCCGACGCGGCGAACGCCAGCAGGGGCCGTGTCACGGCCAGCCGTTGGTCTGGCGTCATCTCGAGCGCCTCCTCGCGGTGGCGCAGCCGGCGCGCGCGCAGAAACAGGGCCAATCGCTCGGGCGCGCCGATCACGAGGACCATGGTCTGCCGGCCGCAACCGACCGTCAAATCGGCGGACGCGCCCGGTGAGGCCGAGCTCATCATGCCGAGCGCACGCTACGGCGCGCGGCACTCCGCCTCGTCCGTTGCCGCGTAGAAGCCCAGATCCGCGAGGCAGGGAGGCAGGGGTCCTGGCCGTCGCAGACAGGCTCGTCGACGCACGCCAGGCGGCCCGCGTCGATGGCCGGCGACCCCTCCGCCAGGTGGTAGTCGTCGGGCACCGGAGAGAAGAGCGGATCGGCGCGCAGCACGTCCAACTCGCTCACGCGCTCCACGTCGGCGTCGCCCTCGGCCAGACCCGGCAGCCAGAGCAGCGAGGTGTCGACCTCGGCGTTCACCGGCGCGTTGGGATCCTGGCTGAAGACGGCCCACCGACCGGTCCGGGCGACGATGGAGTCCACCAGGGTCACGCTGCTGCCCGCGCCGATCCACAGCCCGGCGCTGTCATCGCCGTCCTCGATGTCGGCCAGCGTGGCGCGCTCGAAGCTGACCCCGGCCGAGGTCTCGACGCGCACGCCGGTGGCGCGGGCGGAGAGGTGGACGTCGTAGACCAACAGTCGGTCGACGGCGGTCCGCGGGCTGTCGGCGAGGCCGACCCCGGTCGCGTCCCCACGGCCCCCCGCGTACGAGGGCCCGCCGGCGACGTCGCCGACGACGTTGCCCGCGAGGCGAAGCCCCGGCGCCTCCTCGACGCGGATGCCCCACGCCGGGCCACCGCGCAACGCCTGGTATTGGGTATAGCCTCCTACCACCTGGGTGATGGTGTTGCCGGTCAGCTCGCAGTCCATGCACCCCTCGAGCCCGATGCCAACGGCCGCGCCGGCCACCGCGCCGTAGCTCTCGTGCAGCCCGCTGTTGCCGCCCGTCAGCCCGCGGAGGGTGTTCTCGGCGACGACCACGCCGGTGCCCGCCACGACGCGAACGCCCGTGGCGGGGCCACCATGGGCGATGACGGCGTTCACCTCCGCGTGCGCGCCCGCGCCGCCGCTGATCTGGAGGATCTCGTTGCCGCGCACCTCGCCGCGCAGGCAGCTCCGCAGGAGGATCCCGGCCGCGGGTCCGCCATCGCCTGCCGGAGACCCGACGCGCGTGGGCGCGTGGGCGCCGACGTCGCGCGTCACCCGGTTGCCGCTGACGACGAAGTCCTCGCAGCCGACGAGCACGATCCGCGCGCCCAGGTTGGTGGGTTGGAAGGCCCCGCCCAGCACCAAATCGGTCACCGGCTCGCAGTCCGGTCCGCGCTCCACCACGATCGCCTGATCCTCGATCGTCGTGTCGCGGTCGATCGTGTTGTCCTCCGACGCCGCGTCGAAGTGCACGCCGATCGCCGGTCCGGGGCCGGCCATCCAGCCCGCTGCGCCCGCGAGGCCGCCCATCACCCCGTGCATCTGCGTGCCGCCGCCGATCCAGGTGTCCGTGGCACCGTCCGCGAAGGCGACCCCGATGGCCGCGCCCCCGCGGCCCGAGGGCGCATGCTGACTGGCGGGGCGGCCGTCACCGCCGAGGCCGCCCTCGACGTCGACGAGCCGGACCCCCACCACCCGCCAAGCGTGCGCGCCCTGGATGCGGACGCCGGTGGCCGCGCCGCCGTTGCCGCCCGGCTGGGAGTCGGCGACGGCCGAGCCGCCCGCGCCGCCCGTCACCTCGGCGACCGTGACGCCGAGGAGCTCGCCCGCGTTCCCACGGTCGACGAGGATCCCCACGGCGCCTCCGCCCGGCGCACCCGATCCCACGCCCCTGACGCCCACCGCGCCGCTGACCGTGACCCCGGTCAGCCGCGCCCGGCTCACGTCACCGACATGGATGCCTGTCTGGCCGCCGAGCACGCGGACGCCCTCCAAGGTGACGCCGTCTGCCTCGATGCTCAGCACGACGCCGCCGGCCTCGGGCGGCGTCAGACCGCCGCGCTCGGGGTCATCGGCACGCAACGTCACCCCGGCGACGCCTACAGTGACGCGCTCGACGAGCCGCTGCGCCGGCAGGTGGATCAGGGCGCGCCCCTCGGCCGCCCCGGCCGCCGCGAGCGCCTCCTCGAGCGTGGCGAAGCGCGGATCGTCCGTCGCCTGGGAGGGGTCGACCCACAGCTCCCGACCACCGCGGCGCGCCTCGCAGCCATCCCCGTGGTCGCCGTTGACGTCGTCCCACTGCACGTCGCAGCGGCCCACGTAGCACACGCCACCCAGGCACGCCCCCGTCGCGTGGGACGGCGCGCAGGCGACCCCGCACTCACCGCAGTTGGCGGGATCGGTCCCCAGGTCAAAGCCTTCGTCGACCTCACCGTTGCAGTCGTTGTCGAGGCCGTCGCAGGCCTCGACCCCGTCCAGAGTGACCGGACACTCGCAACCGTTCGCGGCCACGCCGTCCGTGTCGAGGAAGCCGTCCTCGCACGCGCCGTATCGACAGAACCCGCCTTCGCACCGCGGCGTCGCGTTTTGGGGCCGACAGGGCGCGTCGCACCGCCCGCAGTGATCCGCGTTCGCGAAGACGTCCACGCACACGCCGCCGCACCCCGTCGCGATCTCGTCGCAGGCGCACCGCCCGTCCATGCAGCGGCCCATCTGACAGTCGACGTCCTCGTCGAGCGCGTCGTCGCAGTCGTCGTCGACCCCGTTGCAGAGCTCGGTCGTCGGCTCGCCCTCCGTGGCGCCGCACGCCGGCTGCCCCGCCTCGACGTCACAGACCAAGGCGCCTTGGCGGGCGCAGGCGCCGATCCCGACGGCGCAGACTTCACCCAGGCCGGGCACGTCGTCGTCGACGCCGTTGCAGTCGGTGTCCCGCCCGTCGCACACCTCGGGACTGGCCGCCTCGGGCACGCACGCGCGCTCGCCATCGCACGCGACTCGGCCCGCGCCGCACGGTGCGTCGAGCCCGGTCGCGCAGACCTGACCCTGGGCCGCCGGGCATGCGGCGTCCGCCGAGGGGCCGACGTCCGGGGCCGCGTCGACCATGGGGCCGGCGTCCGGGGCCGCGTCGACCGAGCGGCCAGCGTCAGGGGAAGCGTCAGCCGCGGGCGCGGCGTCGACTTCGGCGCCAGCGGCGAGGTTGCTCACCCCGACCCCCACC
>CALBMW010000076.1 GCA_937896275.1 uncultured Myxococcales bacterium | reverse complement strand
ACGCCGTCGAGCGCGATGTGCAGGAGCGCGACGCCCTCGCCGGCGTGGCGCGCGGCGCGGAGGAAGCGCTCCAGACCGGCGCTGCTCCAGAGGCCAGTGGTGGGATCGAGGGCGGGCTCGGGTACGTCGGATCGGGGGTCCGCTGGGTCCATCACCCGCAAAGAGATCGGCGCGGGCTCCGGCGTCGCGGACTTGGTCGTGAAGGTCGGCACTTGATGCAGTGGGTTCGGCGCAGTCATGGGGTCGCATTCGGCGGGCCGCAGGATCGGCTCGACACGCCGGGTCATCGCCCACCCCTGACCGCCGCCGGTGCGCCCTCGCCCCGAGGTTCAGGCGCCGAGGCGCCGAACGAAGCGCAGCAGCGCCTGCGCGGTCTCCTCCGGGAACTCGATCAGGCTGTAGTGCGTCCCCTTCGGAAACTCCACGTACTCAGCGTCGGGGATGTGGGCCGCCGCCACCTTGGCGATGCCGGGCGGCGTCAGCACGTCTCGACCGCCCGCCGTGATCAGGACCGGCACCGCGACCGTGTCCAGCCAGTGCTCGGTCTCGTGCTCGTCGGCCAGCGCCGCCATGCTCAGGTAGACGTCGAAGTCCAGGTTCAGCAGATCGCAGGCCGCCTCGGTGAAGCCGGCCGGCTGCCCGGTGATGATCCCCAACCGCGACGCCAGGGGCAGGGTGACGCGGCTCCGCGCGAGCCGCTTCAGCGCGGGTCGCATCGCAGGCACGGCCCGCCCGAGGAGCTTGGCTGCCACCTGGACCGACGGCTTCATCCACGGCCCCAGCCGCCCGCCGAACACGCGCCGAAGGACCCGGTCGTGGGCCCCGTTCAGGAGCGCCAGGCCCCGTACCCGCTCAGGGTTTCGCCGATAGGCCTCGAGCGCGACCTGCACGCCCACGCTCCACCCGCCCAGCACGAAGCGCCCGACGCCTTCGCGCAGCAGCAGTCGGTCGAGGTCGCGGCAGTGATCCGCGATGCGCAGCCGCCGCCGGTCCCGCGGCGTCTCCGAACGATGCTGGCCTCGATAGTCCCAGATGAGCACCCGCAGGGTCGGCGCGAGCCGCAGCATGACCTCGGTCCAGCTCGAGAAGCTGCCACCGTAGCCGTTGCAGATCACCAGCCACGGCGCCTCGGGATCCGCGCCATAGACGCGGTAGGTCAGAGACGTCCCGTCGAAGCTCTCGAGCTGCTCCTCGCGCATCATGCGGAGCGTCAGACCTCGGCCATCGACTCGGAGTAGAAGCCGTCGAGGACCGCCTTGTACTTGGCCTCGACCGCCTTGCGCTTCACCTTCAGGCTCGGCGTCAGCTCGCCGGTCTCGATCGTGAAGTCGGCCGGCACCAGGGCGAACTTCTTGATCGTCTCGAAGCGCGCGAGCCCCGTGTTGAGCTGATCGATGTAGCCCTGGAACTCGGCGACGATCTTGGGATCCTTCGCCAGATCCTCATAGGCCTTCGCGGTGATCCCGTGCTGGTCGGCGAAGACCCTGATCGCCTCGGGATCCATCGTGATGAGCGCCGAGCAGTAGTTGCGCGCGTTGCCGTGCACCACGATGTTGCCCACCAGCGGGCAGATGGCCTTGAACTGCCCCTCGAGCGCCTGTGGCGCGACGTACTTGCCGCCCGACGTCTTGATCAGATCCTTCTTGCGGTCGGTGATCTTCAGGTGCCCGTCCGCGTCGATCTCGCCGATGTCACCGGTGGCCAGCCAGCCGTCGATCTTGGTCTCGGCGGTCACCTCGGGCAGCCGGTAGTAGCCGCGCATGACCCCGCGGCTGCGGAACAGGATCTCCCCGTCCTCGGCGATCTTCACGTCGGTGCCCGGCAGGGGCCGCCCCACCGTGCCGAACTTGTTGTGCTCGGGGGTGTTGACGAAGGACGCCGCGCTGCTCTCGGTCAGGCCGTAGCCCTCGAGGATCAGGATGCCTGCCGCGTGGAAGAACTCGGCGATGTCACGGTTGAGCGGCGCGCTGCCCGAGATGAAGAAGCGCAGCTTGCCTCCGAAGACGTTGCGCACCTTCGAGAACACCAGCTTGTCGGCGATGGCGTACTTGATGCCGAGCATGCCGCCGGGCGTGCCGCCGGCCTGAATCACCCGACTCGCCTGCCGCCCGGTCTCGGCCGCCCAGCGGAAGATGGCCCACTTCAGCCCACCGGCCGTCTTCGCCCCGTTGACGATCTTGTTGTAGACCTTCTCGAAGATGCGGGGCGCCGCGGCCATGAACGTCGGCCGCACGACCGCCAGGTTCTCGACGATCTTCGGGATGTCGCCGTCGACCGCCGTCGGGATGCCGATGCCGATGACGACGACCTCGAGCATCTTGCCGAAGGAGTGGCTGAGCGGCAGCCAAAGGAACTGCTTGTCCTTGCTGGTCAGGATGTTCAGCTCGGCGAGGCCCTCGTACACGTACAGCCAGCAGTCGTGGACCAGCTCGACGCCCTTGGGCCGCCCGGTGGTGCCCGAGGTGTAGATCAACGTCGCGAGGCGCTCGGGCGTGATGGCGTCGATGGTCTCGTCGTAGGCCTTCGGGTTGTCCGCCTGGTAGCCGGCGCCCATCTGCTCGAGATCGGCCAGCGTGATGACCCAGCCGTCGTGGCCGGCCGTGCCGTCGATGACGACCAGCTTGCGCAGGTCGGGCAGCTGGTCGCGCACGCTGGCGACCTTCTTCACCTGCGCGTCGTTCTCGACGAAGCACAAGACCGACCCGGAGTTCTCGAGGATGAAGCAGCAGTCGTCCGCCGTGCTCGACGGGTAGATGGTCGTCGTCGCTCCGCCGGCGCAGTTGATCCCCAGATCCGCGAACATCCACTCGACCCGCGTCCCGCACAGCACGCCCGCGCGCTCCTCGGGCTTCAGCCCCAGCGCCAGCAGCCCGCACGCCACGTTGCGTACGCGCTCACCGGTCTGGTTCCAGGTCAACGCCTCGAAGCCAGCACCCTTGCGGTAGGAGAAGGACTCCGCATCGGGGGTCTCTGTGACCCGCTGGCGAAACATGTCGGCCACGGAACGGTACTTGGTCATCGGAATCACCGCGCGCTGAGGGTGAATGGATCATCGGCCCGCCTACTTAGCGCGTCAGGCGTGCGGCGGCAAGGCCATGCGGCTCGCTCCGTGACTCGCACCGTTCCCGTCGCGAGGCGACCCCTGCTCGCGTCGGTTGCGCGTCGCGCGTCGGTCGCCCAGAATGCGGCGACTCAACGCCCAGGCGGCCGCCCCTCGCTGCGGGCCGTCGATTCCCAGTGTCGATTCCCAGTGTCGATTCCCAGTGTCGATTCCCAGTGTCGATTCCCAGTGAGGTGATCCCGTGAACGACCGTCCCTCTCTCGCCAAGATCGGCGTGCCGCCCAAGACGCCGGTGGCCGAGCTCACGCTCCGGGCCGTCATCCTGGGCTTGGTCCTGTCCGTGGTCATGGGCGCGGCGAACGTCTACCTGGGCCTCAAGGTGGGCATGACCGTCTCGGCCTCCATCCCGGCCGCGGTGCTGGCCATGCTGATCCTGCGGGGTCTGCTGCGCAACGGCACCATCCTCGAGGCCAACCAGGTGCAGACCGCCGCCTCGGCGGGCGAGTCCCTGGCCGCGGGCATCATCTTCACCATGCCGGCCCTGGTGCTCATCGGCGTCTGGACGAAGTTCGACTACCTCACCACGACGCTGGTGGCCTTCTCGGGCGGCCTGCTCGGCATCCTGTTCATGATCCCGATGCGCAAGGTCTTCGTGGTCAGCGACGACGTGGACCTGAAGTTCCCCGAAGGCGTGGCCTGCGCGGCGGTGCTCGCGGCGGGCGACGCCCCCGAGGTCGAGGGCGCCGAGTCCCAGGCCGCGCCCGTGATCCGCGGCGCCCTGATGGGTCTGCTCTTCAAGCTCGCCATCAGCTTCCTCGGGCTGATGCAGGGCTCGCTCGAGTGGGCCCGCGCGGTGGGCGAGCGCGTCCTCTTCATCGGCTCGGACGTGTCGCCGGCCCTGGTGGCGGTGGGCCTCATCGTGCGCCTCAACGTCGCGGTGCTGATCTTCATCGGCGGCGCCATCGGCTGGCTCATCGCCATCCCGATCATCGGGACCGGCGGCCCGGTCGAGGATCCGCTGGACGCCGCCTGGACGCTCTGGAGCACCCAGGTCCGCTACCTGGGCGTGGGCGCGATGGTGGTCGCCGGCGTCGAGAGCATCTGGCGCGTCCGCGGCGGCCTCGTCCGAGCGGTCAAGCACCTCACCGACCGCACAGTCTCGAGCGGGGGCGACGCGGACCGCGACATCTCCGGGCGCGCCATCACGGCGTGGTCGCTCGTGGCGACCGCGATCATCGCCTGGGTCTACTACTCGCTCACCGGCCACGTGGCGATCACCGTGGTGGTGACCGTGATCATGCTCGTGATGTCCTTCTTCTTCACGGCGGTGGCCAGCTACATCGTCGGCTTGGTGGGCAACTCGAACAGCCCGGTGAGCGGCATGACCATCACCGCGGTCCTGTTCACCGGCGCCATCCTCCTCATGTTCGGCTTCAACGGTGAGGAGGGCATGCTGGCCACGCTGGGCGTGGCGGCCGTCGTGTGCTGCGCGGCGTGCACCTCGGGCGATGTCTGCAACGACCTCAAGACGGGCCAGATCGTCGGCGCCTCGCCCTACCGCCAGCAGATGATGCAGATCGGTGGCGTCGCGGTGGCCGCGCTGGTGATGGCGCCCATCATGCAACTCCTGCACGACAACACCGAGGGCGGCATCGGCGGCAAGTTCCTCGCGGCGCCCCAGGCCCAACTCTTCGCCAGCTTGGCGCGCGGCCTGTTCGGCGACGGTCAGCTGCCCTGGAACATGGTGGGCGCCGGCGCTGGCCTGGGCGTGGTCATCATCGTCATCGATCAGATCCTCGGGAAGCGGGGCTCGACCTTCCGCGCGCACCTCATGCCCATCGCGGTGGGCATCTACCTGCCCTTCGGCATCTCGCCCCCCATCCTGGCCGGCGGCCTCATCGCCTGGGCCGTCACCCGCGGCATGAACCACGAGAAGGCCGAGGTGGCGTCCCGCCCGGGCGTCCTGTTCGCCTCGGGCGTCATCGCGGGGGAGTCGCTGATGGGCGTCGGGCTGGCGCTGCTGGCCAGCGCCGGGGTCCTGTCGGTGGATCTGGGGCTGCCCGCCGCGGTGGTCACGGGGCTGTCGGTCCTGGGCCTCGTCGGGATGCTGGTGGCCTTCCGGCGGGCCGCCGCGCCGCGAGCCTGAGCCGGTGGCCGGTATCGCGGTGAGCGGCGGTGGCGGGCTGGTCGGTCGCGCGGTGGTCGAGGCGCTCGGCGCCGCGGGCCACACCGTCCGAACGCTGGTCCGCCGGGCCGCCCGCGCGCCCCACGAGATCGCGTGGGATCCGGCGGCGGGCACGGCCGACGCCGCTGGCCTCGAGGGCCTCGACGCGATCATCCACCTCGCGGGCGAGCCCATCGCCCAGCGGTGGACCCCCGCCGCCAAGGCCGCCATCCGCGACAGCCGCGTGGCGGGCACCGCGACCCTGGCCCGCGCCCTGGCCGGCCTCGTGCGCCCGCCCGCGACCTGGCTTTGCGCCTCGGCGGTCGGCTTCTATGGCGACACCGGCGATGCCTGGGTGGACGAGTCGTCGCCGCCGGGCGCCGGCTTCCTGGCCGAGGTCTGCCAGGCTTGGGAGGCCGCCGCCCGGCCAGCGGTCGACGCGGGAATGCGCGTGGTTCACCTGCGGCTTGGGGTGGTCCTCGGCGCGGGGGGCGGGGCGCTCGCTCGACTGCTGCCGCCCTTCCGCGCCGGCCTCGGCGGGCCCGTGGGGGGCGGACGGCAGTACCTCGCCTGGGTGGCCAAGGACGACGTCGTGGGGGCCACGCTGCACGCGCTCGCGACCCCGGCGCTCGTCGGGCCGGTCAACGTGACCGCCCCCACGCCGGTCACCAGCCGAGACTTCGCCCGCACCCTCGGGCGCGTGCTGCACCGGCCGGCCATCGTGCCCGCCCCCGCCTTCGCCCTCCGCCTGATGTTTGGCGAGATGGCGGACGAGGCGCTGCTGGTCGGCCAGCGGGTGCGCCCGGCCCGTCTGCTCGCGAGCGGGTTTCGCTTTGCTCTCGAGGATCTGGAGCCCGCGCTGCGTCACGCGGTGGGGCGCTGATCGCCTCCCGCCCTGGGCCGCGCTTCGGGCCGCGCGCCCCGCGAGAAGGCCCAGCCCGCCAGCAGCGCGAGGACCCCCGCGATCGGGACGTGGAAGCGGCCGATGGCGTGGAAGATCGAGTGAACCGCCATGATGTTCAGCAGGCACAACAGCGGGAGCAGCAGCCAGCTCCGCGCCAGGGCCTCCGGACCGGCCCGCGCGATCGCCAGCAGCACCAGCGCCCAGATGCACAGCCAGAAGAGCGTGAAGCCGATCTTGAGGGCGGCGTAGACCGTGTCGTCGACGCCATAGGGGTGCCGGAGCGCGTCGTAGAGGCTGTTGGTGTCGTCGCCCAGCAGGAAGCCCATCTTGGCGAAGCTCAGCCCCACGACCTCGAGGGGGTGCGCGCGCATCCAGCCGATGGCGAGGTCTCGGCCCCGTCGTGAGCGCTCCAGCTCGTCCTTGCCCGGCAGCGCGTCGGCGGCCATCGGGGAGTAGTCTCCCCGCGCTCCCTCCCGGTTACCACGGTGCAGGTTGGGGCCGGCGTTGGTCGTCAGCAGGACCGGCGCGTGCAGCACGACGGCGTTGCGCGCGGCCCACGGTCCGATCACCAGCGCCATGCCGACCAAGACCGGGGCGACTCGACGGAGGACCGTCCGCCAGCGGTCGCCGCTCAAGAGGCCGTAGACGGCCAGCACGCCGGGCAGGAGCAGCCACGTGCCCTGCGCCAGCGCGAGGTAGCCGACGGCGAGGCCCACCGCCAGGAGGGTGTGGACGCGGCGTCCGACGAGCCAGCCCAGCAGCGCGAGCGGCAGCAGCGCCAGGCTCAGGTGCTCCTTGGCCGCGAGGCCGCTGTAGGCCACCAGGTTGGGCCACACGGCGAGGGCGATGGCGGCGAAGCGCCCGGCCGCCGGCAGCCCGCCGCGCACGCCCAGCGCGTGGGTGGCCACGACCGCCACCGCGAAGAGCCCCAGGTTGAGGGCGAGCGGCGTCCACGCCGCGCCGTCGGTCAGCCACATCGGCCCGGCGAGCAGCAAGGGGTAGCCCGGGGGCCAGAAGGCGTGATTCGCCGGGGGGCCAGGGTCGAAGTAGCCAGCGCCGCGCGCGACGCGGCGGGCGAGGTCGAAGTAGACGCCGTAGTCGGTGGTCTGGGCCGGCGAGCAGGCGAGGCACCAAGCCACCCGCAGGGCGACGCCGACGGCCAGGACCGCTGCCAGGAAGACCACGGGATCCGTGCGCAGGAGGGCCGCGCCGACGCGATCGAGGGCCGGGCGCAGCCGGGGCTCCCAGCGCCAGAGCAGCGTGGCGCCGCCGAGCGCGGCGATCACCGACGCGACCCCCCCGAACACCGACGGCACGCCGGCCCCGGCGGCCAAGAAGTCCAGGGTGGCGGCGATCGCCCCCACACCGATCGCCACGGCCGCCCAACCGGTCAGCTGAATCCCCCGCGCGGGGGCCACCTGCTTCATCGCCGCGACCCTATCAGCAGTGAGGGCCGCCCCCCAACTTGAAGCGGCGGCGGGCCTCGAAGTCCGGTGGAGGGTGATCCCGGAGGGTCCTTGACCTTTCATGCGGAGGGCTCCTTTGCGCGGATCGAGGGCGCCGACCACGCGGCGCGGGTGAAGTCTTCGGGTGCGCCGTGAGGGCGTCGGCAGGCGCGCCCCGCGAGTGGGCTCGATGCCGCGTCGGAGCTCCGCCCAAGGACCCGGACCGAGCGCAGTGCCGGGCAGCCGGTCGCGGCCTGGCTGCCGTGAACGCTCGCGCCGCACCGTCCAGCGCACGCGCACGGGCCTTGCTTATGCGGCGGGTGGGACGGAGGGGGAGTGTGCTTGTATGTGCCAGACAGGGCCAGACGGTGCCGCGTTGGCCGGCAACCGTGACGGTAACGTCATCTTCGCTCTTATGCTGCGAGTGCAACATTGAACACCCCCCTCGCGGCCGGTAGGGTGAGCCCTGGACCGAAATCGCCCGAGCGCTCCCCGGCGGGCCCCTCGTGCGCGCTCACAGGAGGATCCGCGTTGCGCACGATCCGTCTCGCCTTTGGCCTCGCGGCCGTCATCCTCGTCGCTCCGCGGATCGTCGCTGCTGCCGTCATCGATCCGACGGACCGCGTGATGGTCGCGGTCTTCTCGCAGCAGAACCCGAAGCTCCCGCACCCGGCCTACGAGGGCGCCCACATCACGCTCAAGGGCGTCGTGCGCAGCGCCACCTGCGGCACCTACCGCGTGCAGTGGGACACCAACCTCAACGGAAACTACGACGACGATGCCTCGCGCGACGTGGGCCGGGATGGCACCACGGGCATGGTGCGCGACATCGGCCGCACGTTCATCGTGCCCAACGTGCCCCGCGACCAGACCCTCAACGTCAGCGTGCGCGTGCGGAACCTGTGCAACAACCAGGTGAAGTACGGGTCGATGCGCCTGTTCGTCTATGACTTCACGCCCTCGAACGACGCCCGCAACTGGACGCAGGAGCAGATCGAGATCATGGCGCTGGCCGCCGTGCAGGAGGCGCTCTGGTACAACCACCGGCGCCTCGGCGGCTTCAGCTACCAGAATGACTCCAGGCTCGCCGGCTACCTCCCCCACCGTGAGTCCAACCCGCTCGCCGTGTGGCTGATGAACATCAACGGTCACCAGGCGGCCTACCCCCCCGGCACTCTCCAGACCTTCGGCCAGCCGGTGCCCGATGGCTGGTATGAGGCCAACGATGACCGCTGGAACAACGACTTCTACGCCGAGACGCAGATGCGCCTCACCAACGACGCGCTCAATCAGGGCACGGCGCTGCAGGGGCTGGTCGGCGGCGAGGAGGACAACGCCTGTGGCTACAACCCCGACGGCAGCGTCCGCCGCTGCAACCGCATCGCCAACACCACCGACAACCTCGGCGTCGAGCTGGCCGGCGCGCACCACCACGCCGAGACCACGGTCTACAAGCAGGGCATGAACCTGGGCTCGCTCTCGACGGTGATGCCCGCCGTCGCCGGCACGATGATGCAGACCGGCGACCAGCGCGGCCGCCCGTGGAACTGGCTCCTGCAGCAGTCGGTCGACTACCTCGGCGCCATGCAGATCGACGGCGGCTGCGGCAAGGGCGGCTGGCTGTATGCCGAGTTCAACGGCAACGGCGGCTGCGACGCGGGCGACGCCTCGACCACCCAGTGGGCCTACATCGGCCTCGAGAGCGCCGAGATCGCCGCCGGCCCCTACGGTGTCTTCGTCAACAACCGCCACAAGTACCGCATCGCCGACAACCTGGTGGCCAACCAGCGCGGCGACGGTGGCTCGGCCTACCGCTCGAGTCAGGCGGGCTCCAACTACCAGCTCACCGGCGGCGCCTTCGTGGCCTCGCGGTGGATGGGCTTCCACCACATGTCACGGGGCGATGGCCGCATTCCTTTCCCCAATGATTCCGGGTACAACGCCGATCGGTTGCGCCTGGCCTACGACACCTACGTCCAATACAGCATCACCCACTGGGGCGATCAGAACCGCGCCGGCACGATCGGCTGGCTCGACGGCCTGTGGTACCTGGGCGACTACCTGTGCGGCGATCCCAACGGCTCCAACGGCGTCGGGCGATGCGGCAACACCTACGCGATGTACTCGCACCAGAAGGGCTACCGCACCGGCGTGCCCGAGCTGGATCACCTGGGCGACAAGGACTGGTACCGCGCGTTCAACACCTACTACATCCGCGCGCAGGACCGCACGGCGACGGGCAACCCTTGGGAGGGCTACGACACCTTCGGCCGCATCTACGACACTTACTGCACGCGCTGGTCGGTGACCTGCGGCTATGGCTCGGGCTACCTCGGGTCGAACATGGGCGCCCTGGTGCTGACCCCGACGGTGTTCAACCCGCGCCCGGTCGCCGTGCTGGACGCGCTGCCCACCGGCGTCGCCGAGGGCTGCGTGGGTGGCAACGCCGGCAAGGTCACCTTCGACCACGGCGGCTCGTTCCACCCCAACGCCGAGTCGCGCATCGTGGTCTATCAAATCGACTACAACGCCGCCGACGGCCTGTGGTGGGAGACCAACGCCGCGCCCGACTTCGAGGTCGACGGCGTGACGGGCGGCCTGCTGACGACGCACGACAAGATCTACCTGCGGGCCGGCACCTTCGTCGCCACCCTGCGCGTGGTCGACAACATCGGCCTCATCAAGACGAACTCCAGCGAGATCACGGTGACGCCGGCGGCCAACGTTCCCCCGGCGGCGGGCGCGGGCGGCACCTACGGCATCAACGTGGGTCAGCCCCTGCAGCTGCGCGGCGCGGCCAGCGATCAGAACAGCGGCTGCGGTGACGCGGTGCAGGTGGCCTGGGATCTGGACGGCGACGGGCAGTACGACGACGCCTTCCAGACCGATCCGCTCGTGCCTTGGGGCGGCTGGCTGGCCAACGTGCCCATCGGCCAACCGCACACGATGCGCATTCGGGTGACGGACAGCCACGGCCTCGTGGCCACCGATCAGGCGACGGTGACGGTCTACCCCGTCGAGCCGGACGCGCGCGGCGTGGCGAACCCCAACCCGGCGAGCTGCGGGCTGCCCGTCACCTTCGATGGCAGCGCGTCGTCGCATCGAAACCCCACCCGCGAGGTCACCACCTTCCAGTGGGATGTCGACGGCGTCCCGGGCTTCGAGGGCAGCGGCGAGATCTACACCCACGCCTACGAGCGCTTCGGCAGCTATCGAGCGACCCTGCGCGTGACCGACGACGCGGGCGGGCAGGCCATCCAGAACTTCGACGTCGACGTCAGCCAGGGCAACCTGGCGCCGGTGGCCGCGGTCGCCCGCGCCCGCTACGTGGTGCTGTCGGGTGACGATGTCATCCTCGACGGGCGCGCGTCGACCGAGCCCAACCTCGGCTGCGGTGACTCCATCGTGCGCTACGACTGGGACGTCAACGGCAACGGGCGCTATGACGACGCCGGCACCGACGCGACCGGGGCCGCGCCGGTGGTGCCCTGGGGCGTGCTGGCCAGCCTTCAGGGGCCGGCCGATCCGGACACGATGCTCCCGGTCAACGTGGTGCGGCTGCGGGTGACCGACAGCTTCGGCGCGCAGTCCGAGACCACGGTGGATCTGGTCTGGCTCAACGCCACCCCGGTCGCGAACATCGTGCAGGATCCGGCGCCCACCCCCATCAACCTGGTCACCGGCCGCACCCAGGCTGTCCTCGACGGCCGCGAGAGCAGCTCGCCGGTGGCCGGTGTCAACATCACGCGCTGGGACTGGGATCTGGATGACAACGGCACCTTCGAGCGCACCGGCGCCACCGTCGACTTCGTCAAGATCTACAACCCGGTGCCGCACCCCGACCACATCCCGCCCCTCTTCGTGCGCCTCAAGGTGACCGACTCGACGGGCCGCACGGCGCAGGCCCGTCAGGCGGTGCGCCTCTCCTTGCCGCCCACGCCGCCGACCGCGGACGCGGATCCTTCGGACGTGCCCGAGATCGGCTATCACCTCCTCGTGGGAGAGGGCGTGCGCCTGATCGGCTCGCAGTCCTACGACCCCGACTTCGCCGAGTTCGGCGACTTCCTCGGGCGCTACTCCTGGGACATCGGCTACGACGAGGCCGCGGGCTTCGCCGCTGACGAGGATCTGCTGGACATCAACGGCGACGCGCAAGAGTCGACGCTCGAGATGACCGCCGCCCGCCTGGCTCAGCTCGGCGTCGCGGCGCCCGGCGTGTATCCCATCGCGCTCGAGGTCGAGGATCAGACCGAGCTGACCAACATCGACACCAGCACCATCACGGTGCACCCCCGCGATCCGGTCGCGCGCCTCACCGCCAGCCTCGCGTCGGCGGGGTGTGGGCAGCGGGTCACCTTCGACGCCAGCGCCTCGAGCCACCCGCACCCCAAGGTCGACATCGTCAGCTACGCCTGGGATCTCACCGGCAACGGCGAGACGGACGACGCCTTCGGCGCGGTGGTGCAAAACGCCTTCGATCGCTTCGGACACCAGACGGTGACGGTCGAGATCACCGACATCAACGGCAACACGGACCGCGCCTCGGTCGAGCTGGACGTGAACCAGGGCAACCGCCCCCCGGTGCCGGTGGCGGGCGGCTACCGTGCGCCCAACGGCACGGTGCTGGGGCCCTACACGATCCGCGCGGGTGACGCGATCCGCTTCGACGCCAGCGGCTCGATCGATCCCGACGCCAGCTGCGGTGACCACATCGCGCGCTACCAATGGGACATCGGCAGCGACGGCAGCTTCGAGATCGACACGGACCGCGCGGCGGCTCCGCAGGCGATGAGCTGGGCCCAGCTGCAGGCGGCGGGCATCGGCGGCGAGGGCCAGTACGTCGTCCGCCTGAGGCTCACCGACTCCTTCGGCGCCGTGAGCGAGGGGGCGGCCAGCATCCGCGTGGTGAACGGGCCGCGGGCCGTGGCCCAGGTCAACCCCAACCGCGCCGGCTGCCAGCAGCTCGTGACCCTCGATGGGACGGGCAGCGGCAGCGACGGCCCCAGCGACCAGGGTTTCGAGATCGTCCGCTGGCAGTGGGAGCTTGACGGGGACGGACAGTACGACGACGCGGAGGGGGCCGTCACCAGCCAGGCCACGCAGGGTATCGGTGGTCGCTGGACCGTCGGGCTGCGCGTCACCGACGCCGGGGGGCGCACCGCCTCGGCCACCGTCGACGTGACGATCGACACCCAGAACCTGCCCCCCGTCGCCCGCGCCGGTGGCCCGTATAGCACCGGGCCGACGATCGACAGCTTCTTGCCCGTGCGCCTCGATGGCCGCGCGTCGGTCGACCCGAACCATCCGTGTGATGAGGTCGTTCGCTATAAGTGGGACACCGACGACGACGGCCGCTTCGGCACCGACGACGACCCCGACGACGTCGAGGGCGCGCTCGTCGAGAACTACATCAACCCGCTGTGGCGCGTCGGCACCGTACACGTCACGCGGCTCGTGGTGTGCGACAGCTTCGGCGCCTGCTCCGAGCCCGCGGAGGCGGCGGTCGAGGTCCAGGGCGAGTCGCCGCCCAAGGTCGAGTTCCTCGGCCCACGCGCCGACGAGGGCACCTGCGTCGGCGATGGCAACTTCAACGTCGAGCTGCGCATGTCGGACGCCACCGGCGACGAGGTCACGATCGACATCGAGGTCGCGGGGCGCCCGGTGGCCCAGCGGGTGACCAACCTGCCCAACAACGGGGTGTGGACGAACATCACCATCCCGATCAACTCCGCGCTCGTCCCCGAGGGGCGTCACAAGATCCTGGTGCACGTCGAGGACGAGAACGGCGGCGAGACCGACATCGACTCGGGCGGCCGCATCACCTTCGACCGATCGGCGCCGACGCTCAGCGTCAGCGCCGATCCGCGCGAGGGCGTCTGCTACGACCCCGACCGGGTGCCCGACGTGTCGGCCACCGCCACCGATCTGCTCGACGCGACGCCCATCGTCGGTCAGCGCATCGAGAACGACGGCTGCGGCCGGACGCTGATCGTCACGGCCACCGACAAGTGTGGCAACGAGGCGCGCGAACAGCGCAGCTACCTGCAGGGCGAGCTTGCGGACATCCAGTTCCAGGGCGCGCAGCCCGACGAGCTGCTGGGCGAGGCGCGCCTCAGCTGGATCGTCAACGGCCCCGCCCGGTGCGTCAGCAACATCCAGTCGGTCGTCGCGCGCAACGGCGGGCCGTCGTTGCCTTATCCGCAAAACGATCGCCTCGTGGAGTCGGGCAGCTACGCGGTCGCGCTCAACGTGAGCGATTGCCGCGGCCAGGTGCGCGCCGTGAGCCGGCGCTTCCGCGTGAACGCCGCGCCGGTGGCCGCGCCCATCCCGAGCGGCCACCCAGCCGCCGATCCCATCCGGCCCAACGCATATGTCATCGGCGAGGGCTCCCAGCTCAAGGTCGACGCCAGCGACTCGCGCGCCCCCGAGCAGGAGGACTCGATCGTCGACTACGCCTGGGACTTCACCGGGGACGGCTCCGTCGACGCGCACGGCCGGAAGGTCGACTACCCGACCGCCCAGCAGGGTGTCTTCCAGGGCACGCTGACGGTCACGGACACCTTCGGCAAGAGCCACACCGAGACCTTCCGCGTCGCCGTGAACGACGTCGATCCCATCCCCGATCCAGGGGGCCCCTACGTGGTGTTCCAGGGCCAGCCGATCGAGCTGACCGCGGCGCGCTCGCGACCCGGCACGCCGGGCGATCCCATCACGCGATACGTCTGGGCCTGGCGCGACGGCAGCCCCGACACCGAGGGCATCACCGCGACGCACTCCTGGGCCGACAACGGCACCTACAACGTGGATCTGACGGTCTTCGACCGCGACAGCAGCACGACCGTCCCGGTGCGCGTCGACGTCCGGCAGATCTCACCGATCATCGCCAGCGTCGACCACCCCGAGCTGATCGAGGTGCTGCCGATGCGTTTCACCGTCAACGCCGCGCCCGGCGTGGACACCGATCCCATCACGCTCTACAGCTGGGACTTCGACGGCGACGGTGTGACGGACGTGAGCGGTCCCGACGCGGGGTCCGTCATCCACCAGTACCGCGAGTCGGGCGTCTACCGCGTGACCGTGCGCGTGCGCGACACCGACTCGGTCTCGACCAAGGTGGTGCTGGTCGTGGTGCGCGAGGCGACCTTGGGCGCCCTGGCCGCACACCTGCAGAGCCGCGTCGACGAGGGGCTGGTCGATCCCGATCTGCCGATCGTGGGGCGGATCGCGCTGGGCGAGCTGCAGATCAGCGAGGCCCTGCGGCACGCTGAGTGGGGCGAGCGCAACGGTCGGCGCGGCGTCACGATGGTCGGCATGGGCACCATCGTGAACAAGCTGGTCGAGGCCCAGGGCGGTGGCATCGACTTCGGCGACGAGCTGTACGCCCTGTCACGGCAGTTCAAGCGCGAGGTGACGCGGCACCAGCAGGCGCTGCTCGCGGATCCCTTGGGGCCCGGCTTCCGCGATCCCAGCATGGTGAAGGCGGCGAAGAGCGTGGACGCCGTCGTCGCGACCTTCGGCAAGGCCGACTTCGAGCAGAACGTCTATGACGCCGACGGCGCCTGGGTGGCCCAGAAGATCTACGTCGACGCCTTCCCGGCCTTCCGGTGGCTGACCCAGGCGGAGCAGCCCTTCGTGGTGTGCCAGGCGTCGACGCTCGATCGAATCGCGGATCCCCGTGAGCGTCAGGCGCGCCTCGACGAGCAGATGACGCAGCTCACCCAGGGCATCCAGGCGTTGAAGTTGGACGTCGAGGAGGTCCTGTCCAAGGCCAACCACGATCCCCTCGGCGCCCCGGGCGCGGACCGCCTCTTCCAGGCGCACGCGCCGCTGACGGCCCTGGTCGCTGCACAGACTCAGCCCTTTGGCCGCCTGTGCGCGCGCGGCCAGACCTGCGTCAGCGACGCCCACGAGCAGGCCTACACGGACAACGCGGCCGGCCTCGGGACGACCTTCGAGGCCGCGGCGGCGCAGGGCGTCTTCGGCGCCATCTGGCAGGACGCCGCCACCCAGGCGCGCGAGTGCCGCCTCGAGCTCTACGTGCGGCGCGTGATCGACGTCACCGCGGCGTCCGACTACCCCAACGGCATACCGCGCCAGACCAAGAACCACTACGTCTTCGATCTGGACGGGCCCACGGACGTGACGCTGTTCACCGGCGATGGCCACGGCGGCTGCGCCACCGACACGCGCATCTTCCTCGATCGCATCACGCTGCAGGGCACGACCTCGGTCGCCAGCAACGACGACTTCGGGTTCACGGTGTGCTCGCGCCTCGAGCGCTCGCTCAACGCGGGGCGCTACGAGGTGACGGTCGACGCGCTCGGCGGGCTGCCCATCAACGACTACATGTTTACCGTCGAGTACGGCGGCGCCGAGAAGTGCGGCAACCGTGAGCTCGACGCCGAGGAAGAGTGCGACGACGGCAACACCGTGGGCGGCGACGGGTGCAGCGCGCGCTGCGTGACCGAGCCCACCGAGCTGCCCGGCGGCGGCGACTTCGCGGGGGGCGGCGACGGCGACGCTTCGGACCGCTACCGCTTCGTGGTGCAGCAGGCCTCGGCTCTGACGGCCTTCACCCACAACGGCGCCGGCGGCTGCCCCGGCGACACGCAGATGACCCTCATCGATCGCACCGGACCGGAGCCGCTCGAGCTCGCCTTCGACGACAACTCGGGCCCCGGCGCCTGCTCCCGCATCGAGGCGCGGCTGCAGCCCGGCGTCTACGAGATCCTGGTGCAGGGCGTCGGGCAGCTGCCGGCCTATCGCCTCAACCTGACGCTCGATCTCATCAACCTCGCGTCCTGTGGCAACGGCCGCCTCGACGAGGGTGAGGCCTGTGACGACGGCAACAACTTCAACGGCGACGGCTGCGACCACGACTGCGGGATCGAGGCCACCTGCGGCAACAGCGTGATCGAGGCCACCGAGCAGTGCGACGACGGCAATCGGGTGGCCGGTGACGGCTGCGACGCCGGGTGCCGTCCCGAGGCCGCGCGGTGCGGCAACGGTCGTATCGAGGGCGGCGAGATGTGCGACGACGGCAACCTGTCGAACGATGACGGCTGCAGCGCCCAGTGCCTCCGCGAGTCGGTCGCGTTCGTGCGCAGCGTCGAGCACCGCCAGGCCTCACTCGCGGCCCGCGCCGAGGTGCGCTATGCGTTCACGGCCGATGCGTCGTCGCGCCTGCGGGTCGAGCTGGGCAACGGCCAGGGCGGCTGTCCGGGCGATCTGACGCTGAACGTGGTCAAGGTCGACGGCTTCTTCGGCGCCGAGCAGTTCGCGTTCGACGACGACAGCGGCGTGGGCGCCTGCCCGCTGCTGAACCTGGCGGTGCTGCCGCCGGGCGACTACGAGATGACGGTCGCGGCCTTTGGCGGCCTGGCGATCGATGGTTACAGCATCGACTACCGCCTGACGGCGACGGCCCAGAACGGTCAGCAGTACGCGGGCGGCTTCGAGGCCGACGGCGACGATCGCTACGTCTTCGCGCTCGCCCTGCCGACCGCGGTCAGCCTCACCACGAGCGATGGTCGGGGGGCCTGCCCCGTCGACACGCGGATCGTGCTCTACCGGGCGCAGGCCGGCGGCGGCCTTCAGCAGGTCGCCGCGGCCGACGCGGGCGGCGTGGGGCCTTGCGCGGTGATGCGACGCGACCTGTCCACCGGCAGCTACGAGGCCGTAGTGAGCGGGCCCAACGGCGCCAACGGCGGCTATCGTTTGGACGCCGCCCTCGTGCGCATCGAGCTGTGCGGCAACGGCCGCGTCGACAACGCCGAGGAGTGTGACGACGGCAACCGGGTGCCCGCCGATGGGTGTGACATGAAGTGCCGCCTGGAGTGCGGCAACCGGGTGCTCGAGGGGGCCGAGGCCTGCGACGACGGCAACCGTCTCAACGGCGACGGCTGCTCGGCCGCCTGCCAGGTCGAGGAGCTGTGCGGCAACGGCGTGCGCAACCCGGGCGAGACCTGCGATGACGGCAATCGACGCGGCGGCGACGGGTGCAGCGCGGTCTGCGCGGTCGAGTGCGGCAACGGGCAGATCGACGGCGCCGAAGCCTGCGACGACGGCAACACCCGAAACGGAGACGGGTGCAGCGACACCTGCTCCATCGAGGCCCAATGCGGCGATGGGGTGGTTCAGGCGGGCGAGGCGTGCGACGGCGGCGCCCACTGCACGGCCCAGTGCCAACTGCGCTGCAGCAACGGGCGCGTCGACGCGGGCGAGACCTGCGACGACGGCAACCTCGCCAACGGGGACGGCTGCTCGGCCGCCTGCCAGATCGAGCCCGGCTGCGGAGACGGGCAGGTGCAGGGCGCCGAGGAGTGCGACGACGCGAACAACGCCGCGGGTGACGGGTGCTCGCCCACCTGCCGCATCGAGCGCGCCTGCGGCAACGGCGCCATCGACGCAGGCGAGAGCTGTGACGACGCCAACGACGTCAACGGCGACGGCTGCGACACGCTGTGCACGCAAGAGACCTACTCGGTGGTCACCGGGCGCGCGTCGGTCGCGGGCAGCGTGCCTGCGGGCGCGGCGGACGCCATCGCGTTCGTGGTGGACGACGACGCGGGCACCTTCGAGGCCACTCTGTCCGACGGCGCCGGGGCTTGCCCAGGCCGCGCGCGCCTGCGTGTGATGGCGGTCGCGGCCAACGGCGCCGAGCAGCAGGTCGCGGTCGCGACGAATGGGGGGCCGGGCGGCTGCCCGTCCATCGCGACGCCGGTGGACGCGGGCAACCACGTGTTGCGCGTGGAAGGCATCGACGACGTCGCGGGCTACACGGTCAACCTGCGCAACTACATCGATGTCACCGCCGGTGGCACCTTCAACGGCAAGGCGGCGCGGCGCGGCGACGACCTGCTGGTCATCCGCGCCGCGGGGGGCAGCGCCTACCGGGTGGCCAGCGGCGATGTCAACGGGGGCTGCTCGCAGGACACCTTCATGAGCCTGTACCGGCTCAACGGCGAGGCCCGCGAGCTGGTCACGCAGGACGACGACGGCACGGGCACGCTGTGCGCGCAGATCGACCGGGTCCTCGAGGTCGGCACCTACGAGATCGAGGTTCACGAGTTCGGCCGCAACGTGCTGGCCCCCTACGTGCTGACGGTCACCGGCAACGGCGCGACCTGCGGCAATGGGGTCGTCGAGGCCGGCGAGCAGTGCGACGGTGGCCCCGGCTGCACGGCCAACTGCCGCCTCGAGGGGGTCTGTGGCAACGGGCTGCTCGAGGGCAACGAGGCCTGCGACGGCGGGCCCAACTGCAACGCGCAGTGCCAGGTCGCGGGGGTCTGCGGCAATGGGATCGTCGAGGCCAACGAGGGCTGCGACGACGGCAACCAGGCCGGCGGCGACGGCTGCAACCCGCTCTGCGAGCTGGAGTTGGACGACTACGACCTGACGCGGGGCGAGCAGACCATCGAGGCGTCCATCGCGGAGGATGGCAGCGACAGCTTCCACTTCACGGTCGACGGGACCGCGCGCTTCACCGGCCAGACCCGCACCGCCGACGGCTGCTCGGTGGACACCCTGCTTCAGCTCTATCGCGTCGCCAACGGGCGCCGCACCCTGGTCACCTCGAACGACGACTTCGGCGGCACCTGCTCGCGCATCAACCGCGCCCTGACCACGGGCAACTACGTGGCCGTCGTGACGGGCTTCGGCAACGGCGCCGTCCCCGCGTACATCTTCGACTTCCGACTCGAGGTCGACGTGACCTTGGGCGGCCAGTTCCTCGCGGGCTTCCCGCAGGGCGGCAACGACCTCTTCGAGCTGAGCATCGTGGCGGCGGGCGTGTGGACCTTCGAGACCAGTGACCTGGACGGCACCTGCCCGGGCGACACGGTCATCACGATCTTCCGCAACGACCTCGGCGTGCGGACGCAGGTCGCCCAGGATGACAACGGCGGCCTCGGAAGCTGCTCGGCCATCACGACCGCCCTCGATCCGGCCTATTACGAGATCTTCGTGACCGGGCCGGCGGGCGTGCCGGCCTACGTGCTCGAGGTGGACGCGCCCTGAGAGCGGATCGCCCGGCCCCTGAGCCGGCCGCGTCGCAGGATGCGCCTTCGCCCGCAGTCTGCTAGCCTGTCGGGGCCACGGCGGGCGCCGCGGCGACGGGGGATTGAATGGCTCTGCGGATCAACACCAACATCGCCTCGGCGATCGCCCAGCGCAACGTGGGGCGCAGCGATCGCGCCTTGCTCCGCAACATCGAGCGTCTGTCGAGTGGCCTGCGCGTCAACCGCGCCGGGGACGACTCGGCGGGCTTGGCCATCTCGACGCGCTTCTCGGCGCAGATTCGAGGGTTCGGCGTCGCCGTGCGCAACGCCAACGACGGCATCTCGCTCAGCCAGACGGCCGAGGGGGCGCTCCAAGAGAGCACCAACGTCATCCTCCGCATTCGCGAACTGGCCGTGCAGGCCGCGAGCGACACGAACACCGACAGCGATCGCGACAACCTGCAGACCGAGGTGACGGCGCTCAACAGCGAGCTCACGCGCATCGCCAGCGACACCGACTTCAACGGCCACACCCTGCTCGACGGCAGCTTCATCGGGCAGTTCCTGCACATCGGCGCCTCGGCACGCCAGACCGTCTCGGTGCACTTCGGCGACGCGCGCGCCACCTCGCTGGGCCGGCAGGTACGCCAGACCGGCAACACCATCACGGTGTT
>CALBMW010000075.1 GCA_937896275.1 uncultured Myxococcales bacterium | reverse complement strand
CGGCGCGGTGCGTGCCCTCGGCGAGATACGCGACCCAGGGCACGCCCTCCGACGTGACGACCAGCTCCAGCCCCTCGGCCACCCCGCTGTCCAGCAGCTCGGGCTCCCCGAGGTCGGCACGCCAGTAGTAGAGCCCGCCGGCGGCGTCGCGGAAGACCACGTGCTCGCGTCCGCCCGCCGCCACCGCGCGCACGTCGGCGCCCATCCCCGCAGGTACGGGGACCGGCACCAGATCCAGCTCGGCCGCGGCGCCCTGGGCCGCGAAGCTCGCCGTGCGCGCCCACCGCATGCTGGCGTCCTCGTTGACCGTGACCAGGCTCAGCACCGGATCGGCGCCGGGCGGCAGCAGGCCCGGTGCGAAGCTCGTGGCGTCCAGCGGGAGCATGATCGGATCGCCCACGGGCTCGCCCGCGACGTCCACGGCCCACACGATCGGCGCGACCTCGACCCGGCTGCCGGCGGGGAGCGTCCACTCGACGCGCCGACCGGCGCCCACGCCGCTGACCCGGATGTCCGGCGGCGCGATGGGGACGCCCGCGTCGAGGATCGCCGAGGCCGCCGAGCCATTGCCTCGCGAGTCGAAGGCGCGGACGCGGTAGAAGTGGCGCCGCCCGGGCACGACCGCGCGATCCTCGAGGAGCAGCAGCGGAGCCCCGCGGGGGCGCAGGCACTGGCCAGGGCCGGCGCAGTCGAGCTGCTGTAACGGACACGGCAGGGCGACCGAGCCCGGATCGACGTCGTCGGCGATCGCCGGGTGCAGCTCCAGCGGGCGCCACGTCGCCGCGCCCTCCAGGCGTCGCTCCACGCGAAGCCACCCGAGATCGTCGCTCTCCGGCGGCGTCAGCTCGAGGCGGATCTTCCGGTCGCTGATGTAGTCCCGGCGCAGGTGCGCCACCTCGGGGCCCACCAGATCGAGATCGACCGCCAGGGTGACCCCGAGCTGCCGCGGCTGGGCGATGTTGCCGGCAGCGTCGCGGAGCTGGACGAAGACGCGATAGGTCCCCGAGACGCGCGGCAGCTCGACGTCGACGAGCGCGCGGAACGGCCCGAAGACGACGCCGGGGAAGTCGGCCCCGAAGGCGACGCGCTGCTCGAAGGCGCAGGTCACCTCGTTGGGGCACTCGGCTTGCCCCGGCGCCACGGCCAACCGGAGCTGGACGCGATCGGTGGCGGCCACCTTGGGCGCGGGATCGGCGTCGCGCGGCAGCAACTCGCCGTTGCGCAGCAGCACCGCGTCGAAGTCGGGCGGCGCCGTGTCGAGGCGCACGGTCGTGGTGGCGTGCGCCAAGTTGCCAGCCTCGTCGCGGAAGACCGCGCAGATCAGCATGTCGCCGTCGCGACGGCTCAGATCGAAGTCCACCTCGCGCGGATAGGCCGAGGCCAACATCGTCTCGGGGCGGAGGGCGGCACACGCGGCGGGGTCTGGGACCTCTGCGACGTGGTGGGCGGTCGCGTCCCGCGCGTCGAGCGACAGGGTGACGCGACGCTGGTTGGTGGTGGCGCCGCCGATGACCCGCACGCTGGGCTCACCGGGGGCAGCGACGTCGGCCGTCACCCGCAGCTCGGTGAGCTCGGAGCAGTTGCCGGCCGCGTCGGTCACGGCGACCAGGAAGTCGAGGTCCTCGCGCGTGTCCGCTTGCAGGCCCAGATCGAGGTCGATGGTGCAGGTGGTCCCCTGTCCCGCGCGGAGGACGCACTCGCCGCCCGCGATGCGCCGCGCGCCCTCGGGCGGCTGAGGCAGGTCCCCGCAGGCCTCGAGATCCGCGGCGCCCAGCAGGTGGGCGGTGATGGTCTCGTCGAAGTTGAGCACCTCGACGTCGAGCTGCGCCGGCCAGGCCCCCCCGACGGGATCGAGCCGGACCACCCCGCCGTCCTCGGCCGTCACCGCGCCGGCGCGCAGCCGCAGCCGGTGGGGCCGCGCGACGGCCTTGTCGAGGCGGAACTCGACAACGGGCAGCTCGACGACGTGACCCGCGGCGTCGCGCACCGCCCCGATGAGGCGGCGCGGACCGTTTTCGCCCGTGCGCAGGCGCACCTGGGTGGTGAAGGGCCCGGCGCCGTCGGGGGCCTCGCGCCAGTCGCCCGGCGCCAACTCCTCGGCGTGCACGCGATACTGCAGCGGCGAGCCGTCGGGATCGCGGAAGGACAGGAAGACCGTGACGTCCTCGTCGTTGGTCACCGCGTCCTCGGCGCGGCGCCAGAGGCCCACCGCGGGATCGGCCACGTCCGGCTGCGGGAGCAGCTCCGGCGGCTGCTCGTCGAGCGTCAGTCGGAGCAGCGCAGGGTCGCTCGCGTTGCCGGCCCGGTCGACGACCGTCACCTCGATGTCGTGCCCCCCCGCGGCGGGCAGCGTGATCGGCACCCGGGGGAAGAAGGGCAGCACCACCTCACCCTCCGCCGAGTCGATGTGAATGTCCGCCACTCCACTGCCTGCCTCACCGTCGAAGGCCGAGACCTCGAGCAGGGCCGGGTTGGCCGCCGTGAAGCCCGGGCGCGCGTCGAGCTCCGGCAGGTGCCGCGCCAGCAGCAGCTGCGGCGGCTCGCGGTCGTTGATCACGCGAAGCTCGCGGCGCGGGCTGACCGCGGCGAAGAGCGAATCGGGCGCCTCGGCGGCGGTGGCGTTGGCGAGCTGCACGTAGAGCGTGTGTGGGCCGTCGGGCTCGGGCAGCGCCACGTCGAGATCGCCCTCGAGGGGGGCGAAGGCAACGTCGTCCGGCTCGGCCTGGTCGAACCACCAACGCACGTGGGTGAGATCGGGATCGCGATCGAGCCGCACCGCGAGGCGCCCCGCCCCCGCGCCCGGCGCATCGGCGTCCCAACGGCGACGCACGAGATCCTGGTTGAACTCCGCGTCCACGCCCGCCACGAGTTCGACCGCGCGCGGCCCCTGAACGGCGCGGTAGTCGCCGGCGGCGGCCGACACCGAGTAGGGCCCGGCCAGCAGGCCGCTGATGCGGAAGCGGCCGTCGGGGGACTCGGTGAGCACCACGCGCTCGATCCCGCCGACGACCGGATCGGCCGGATCGCCGCGCACGATGATCGAGACGCCCGCGCCCCCCGTACCGTCGGTTCGCCGCACCTGGCCCCGCAGCGCGGCGGCGCGAAAGGGCAGGCGCAGATCCACGGTCGCCACCTCGCCGCCGGACAGCTCGACATCGCGGGCCTGCGCCTCGTAGCGCGCCAGCTCCACCTGCACCGTGTAGCGGCCTGGGGCCAAGCCGGGGATCCCGTAGCGCCCGTCACCGTCGGCCTCGGTGCCGGCCACGACTTCCGCGCCGGCCAGCACCGAGACGCGGGCCCCCGCGGCGGCGACGAGGCCCTCGGGCACCTCGGCGGTGACGACGCCCCGCAGCTCAGCCGGGATGGGGGTGAGCTGGATGAGCTCGATCTCGACGGGGCGCGCCAACGCCTCCACGTCCGGGCGCTCCACCGGCTGATAACCCGGCGCGCTCACCCGCAGCGTGTACGTGTCGGCGCCGACGGCCAGCTGAAAGAGGCCCTCGCTGGTCGTCGTGGTGGCGAACGGTGTGCCGGTCAGCTCGACGAGCGCGCCGCCGTGATCGGCGCGACCCACCAGCTCGACCCGCCCGCTGATCAGCACCGCGTCGGCGGCGTCGGCCGTGATCGGCACCAGTTCGAGGACCCCGAGGTCGACGTCTTGCCCCAGGACCACGACCAGCGGCACCGATACGCGGCGGAAGGGAGGCCCCCCGAGCTCGAGCCGCCAGGCGCCGGACGAGACGTCGGTGAACTCGAAGGCGCCGGTGCGCTGCGCGGCGTCGACCAACTCGACGGCCACCGTGCGATCCTCGGCGCCGACGAGGCGCGGGGTCAGCTCGCCGAAGACCTCGCCTGGATCGAAGCCGACGGGCAGCGCCACGGTGCCGAAGACGCGGGACTTGGCCTGGCTGGCGGCGGGCGTCTGCGGATCGAAGGGGCTGGTCGCGGGGACCTCGCTGCACGCGAAGAGGCAGACGAGCCCGGCGACGGGCAGGAGACGTGCGCGCATTGTGGCGCTCCTTCGCTTTTCCTTTTCGGACCCGCGCGGCGTCCCGCACCGGTGGTCGGAGGTCGCTGCCCGGAGGTCGACGCGGAGTATGCCTCATTTGGGGCGACTGCGCACCTTGCCGCCAGCAGCCTGGCGTCACCGTGAAGAGCGACCCTGAGCACCGGGAAGAGCGACCCTGAGCACCGGGAAGAGCGACCCTGAGGTCACGCGGGCTGTCGGCGGCGCCCCCTCGGATCGCGGGCAGCCACCGGCTGCATCGCGCCGGTGACGCCGCCAGCGCGGCCCGCCGTGGCGCCGACGGAGGCTGCGCAGGTCAACCACGCTGCGCAGGTCAACCACGCTGCGCAGGTCAACCACGCTGCGCAGGTCAACCAAGCCGCGCAGGTCAACCACACCGCGCTGGTCGCCCACACCGCGCAGGTCGCCCACGCCGCGCTGGTCAACCACGCTGCGCTGGTCAACCACACCGCGCTGGTCAACCACACCCCGCAGGCGGCGAAGCACGTTGTGGCCGGCGCCGCCGCCTAGGTGTCAGCGTGCAACACCTCGTCGAGGTCAGCCGCGGTGACGGCTCGACGAAGCAACGCGTCGAGTCGAGCCCCGTCGACGCAGGCGCGAACACGGGCGGCGACTACCGGCGGGACCGCGATGCCGCGTGCCTCGAGGACGGTCAGGATCGCCTCCGCCTTGCCCTCCGCCTTGCCCTCCGCCTTGCCCTCCGCCTTGCCCCGCGCCTTGCCGAGACCGAAGTACTCGCGGGCGAAGTCAGACTGAAAGCGGTAATCCTGAAGCCCCATCATCGCCTCCAACGCCTTCCGCGCCATCGGGTCGAGCCCTGCTGTCACCAAGTCATAGTAGACGGCGCCGCGCTCCGCATCGAGCGCGGCCACCGCGTCGGCCGCGATGGCGCCGGCGAAGACCGTCGCCACGCCGTTCGCTTCGTGCCTGTGGGCCAGCGCCGACAACACCGCGAGGGCCGGCGAGGCGCGCGCGACCTCGGGATCGGTGACCCGGGGAATACTGTCGGGTCCAAGAACGTGCGGGCGGAGGACGGAGCCCGGACCCAGCTCGATCGGCGTCGCCGCCCACCGCGCCACGGCCGGATCGGGCGTGACGACGAGAACCGCGGTGGGACACCGCCACCGCGATCGCGCCACCGCGCCGTACACCGGCCACGCGAAGCGCTTGCGCTCGTCGCGGCGGAGTTGAACTTCGACCACCAGCGCGAATGCGGTCCCGTCGGCTCCCGGATCCTCGACGCGCAGTACCAGATCCGCGTGGAACGCGGGCGGCGCGAGCTGAGACAGCGTGGCCTCGCGAACCGTGACGCGCTGACCGTGGGGCGTGCGCACGCCCAGGCAGCGTTCCAGCAGCCCCAATGCCAGCGTCGGCTGCCATCGGAAGAGATCGACCAGCGCTTCGTGCTCAGGCGACGGCATCGGCCCTCTCGGCGGACTGTCCACGACCACCCACGTCGCCCGGAAAAGCCAGCGGCGTGCCAAAGGTATATCTCCAATAAACTCAGGTGGTTATAATCAAACCTCACGTTCGAGGACGTGTCCAACGTGTCGTGCATGTCCAGTACCTGGACGCATCCGGGGAAGACGTCACGACGCGAGAACGGCGGCTGGACCGACACGCCTCCATGGGCGTCGACAGCGCATGGCCACACCGTTCGCACCGCGCCGTTCCGTCCGACAGACCGCACGAGGGCAACGAGGTCGCAGCAAGGGGTGGCGCGCCGGGGCGCGACGCAGCAGCATGAGGGACATGCGCCCCTCGATGATCGTGACCACCGCCACGCTGGCGCTGGTCGGCTGCTCGCTCGCGCTCGACCTCGAGACGCCGACCCGCACGATCGCCGAGCCGCTCACCGACGCGGACGCCCTGCCACCGGACGCCACCGACGCCGCTGACGCCGCCGCGGCCGACGACATCGCCCCGCCGGCCCTGCCCGACGCCTGGGCCGACGCGACCCTCGTCGACGCGGTCCCCCCGCCGCCCCGACCCGAGGAGACCTGCACCAATGGCCTCGACGACGACGGCGACGGCGCCGTGGACTGCGATGACCCGGACTGCCTCGACGCCCCCTGCGACGACGGCGAGCTCTGCACCTACGACGACCGCTGCGCCGCGGCGGGCACCTGCGAGGGTCGCCCGATCGACTGCGACCTTCCGTCGCCCAACGCCTGCCTCACCCTGCGCTGCGACGGCTCAGACCGCTGCGCCGAGGTGCCGCAAGACGATCAGCCCTGCGACGACGCGGATCCCTGCACCCACGACGATCTCTGCCGCGACGGCGCGTGCGCCGGTGAGCCCATCACCTGCCTGAGCGACGCGTGCGTCGAGCGCGGCTGCGATGGCAGCGCCGCCTGCGTCGAGGTCGTGCTCGGAGGCGCCGCCTGCGCCGGCGACGACAACGCGTGCACGGACGACGTCTGCGATGCCGCGGGCCGCTGCGTCCACACCGCGCGCGTGTCCGCCGGCTGTGCGGACGACGGCAACCCCTGCACCGCCGATGTCTGCGACGGCAACGGCCAATGCACCCACCCCTCGCTCCGCGACGGGGCGCAATGTGGCGCGGCGCGCGCCCAAGCCTGCTGCGGCGGCCGTTGCGTCGATCAGCGCAGCGATCAGGGTCACTGCGGCGGCTGCGGGATTACCTGCGACGGCCGTGGCTGCGACGAGGTGGCCGGCAGCGGCGCCTGTCGATGCGCCAGCGACGCGGTCTGCCGGCAGCACGGCCCCACCTGGACGTGCTACCAGAACCTGTGCAACTGCCAGAGCAACGCCGACTGCCCCGGCGCCATGGCGTGCGCCGAGCCCCCGGGCACGAACTACTGCCACTTCTGACGCCGACCCCAGAACACGAACGGCCGCCCATGCCCCCGCGCAGACCCTACCTCGCCTACGGCAGCAACCTGCACCCCGCTCGCCTGCGCGCGCGCCTCGGCCCGATCGAGGTGCTGGGCGCCGCGGTCCTCGAGGGCCGGCGCCTGAGCTTCGACAAGCTGGGCACGGACGCCTCCGGGAAGTGCACGGTCCACCCGGATCCGGCGGGCACGCTCCACGGCGCCCTCTTCGTCCTGACCCCCGCGCAGCGGGCGACCCTCGACGGCATCGAGGGCGTGGGCGCGGGCTACACGGTGGAGAGGGTCACCGTCGATCAGGCCGGCGCCACGCTCGAGGCCTTCACCTACGTCGCCCAAGCCACGCACCTGCGACCCGGACTGGCGCCCTTCGGCTGGTACCGCGGGCTGGTCGAAGCCGGCACCGTCTTCCACGGCTTCCCGGCCGACTACCTCGAGGCGATCCGCGCGGTGGCCACGGTCGAGGACCCCGACGCACGCCGACGCCGGCGGAACGCGGCCCTGCTGAGGTCCTGGCGGTGAACCGCTACGGCACCCGTCGGTAGTGCATCGCGTGATCGACCCCCACGGTCTCGCCCTCCACCATCGGGATCCACACGTTGGGGTTCTCGGCGACCTTCTCACTGGCCAACACCAGGTGCCGCACGATGCCGTCCTCGACGGGCGCCTCGCACACCCCGTCGAGGTAGGACGCGCACGTCGCTCGCTCCGGGCAGATCGACTTATAGGTGGAGCGATACAGCGGCATCCGAAAACAGTGTCCGATCAACAGGTTACCGTTGGTGGCGATCACCGTCAGCTTGGTCCGGTCGGCCCCGTGGGCGTCGCTGATGGCCAGGATGTCGTCGACGGTGCGGCGCAGCTCGTCCGCCGCCGACTCGAAGGGCACGCCGGGCTGGTGCAGATCCTCACAACGGTTCAGCAGGCGCGTCAGGAAGGCGTAGAAGATCACCTCGCTGTCGGTGCTGCCCAGCACGTGCCGCTCGAAGCGCGGCGCCACGAGGCCGCGCACCCGCTCCCTGACGTCGGGATCCTCGTTGTAGCCCGCGATCTCGCCGTTATGGGCGAACAGCCAGTTCCCGAACTGGAACGGGTGGCAGTTGAGCAGGTTCACCCCACCGACGCTCGCCTTGCGGATGTGGCCCAGCAACGTGTAGGCGGCCACCACCCCGCCCAGCTCGTGGAAGAGGCCATCCTCGAGGGCCTGCGCGGGGCTGCGATACAGGTGCGGATAGTCGTCGACGTAGTAGCCGATGCCCCACCCATGCGGGTGCGCGATGCTCTGCTGCACCAGGGCGTTCTCGGCGGCGACCAGCGATCGGTGCACGCCACTGCGGACCGTGGAGCGAAAAGCGTAGAGGCGACACATGGCCGACAGCATAGGGCAGCGGCCGCCTGGGAGGCCCCATGATCTGGCCGCGACGCGCGTGAGGGCGAGCGCGTCGCGCGCCTCGAGATTGGGACACGAAGCGGCAGCGCCCGCCACACGGCCACCATCGGTACCGGACGCGGTGAGGTCAGCTTCGACGACGGGGCCGGCCGAGGCGCGGGCGGCCGCTCCGCCCGGCGCTCACTCGGGCAGGACGGTCAGCTCGAAGGTCGAGGTCCGCGCGTAGCCGCGAACCATGCCCAGGATGGCGGTCGGCGTGGTCACGTCGATGCGGCACGCCTCGACCGAGCCGCCCTTGTAGGGCCGGCAGTCATAGTCGCTGACCGTGGGCGCCAGCCCGACGCGCACATAGAGATCGGCGTCGCCCGTGCCCTTCATCTCGAAGGTGTAGCTGCCCGCCTTCAGCACCGGCGTCTCGAAGGGGACCGCCTGATCCTTGACCAGCGTGCCGTCCAGCGACAGCCCCGCCCAGCCCTCGGGCTGCGGCTCGGTCTCGCCCTCGCCGTAGCCGGGCACGTAGACGTTGTCGTGCTCGCCCGAGACCAGGACGATCTGGTTGCTGTCGACGTCCTGGAAGATCTGCTCGTAGGTGCGGGGCTGCTCGAAGCGCACGATGCCCTTGACGAGCGCCATCGTGGCGCCGGTCATCGACGCGAAGAAGGCGGGCTTCGCGTTGGTGATCACGTCGGTGTAGAGCGTGCCGTCCGGGTCGTCCGGGTTGACGTCGGCGTGGGCCTCGAACAGGGCGTTGTCGACGTAGGCGTAGGTGTCGCAGCCGTTCATGAACACCATCGCGTACTGGCCCTCCTTCCACTGACCCTTGCTGGCGAGCGCGCGGATGTTGGCGCCCAGCCCGGCGTGGCCGTTGTAGACGATGAGATCGGCCTCGGTGCTGAGCTCGCCGTAGCGCGCGTCGAAGGCGCGGCCGGCGGTGCGCACGTTGTCCACCAGGATGGCGTGCACCACGACCGTGTGTTCGGCGTCGATCTGCGCGGTGTAGGTGATGTCGGGCGCGTCGACGGTGGGCGCGCGGGGCGCGTCGGCCGGCTCGACCTTCAGATCGTCGCCGGCGAAGAGATCGCGGATGGCCGAGTTGAAGGTCGAGTAGCCCCGGACGCCCGCGTCGGAGGTGGTGGTCGCGCCGTCCTCGTACTTGCCGAACACCGCCACCACGTTGAACACGCCGTCATCCCAGATCCGATGGTATTCCGGGTACTTGCCTGTGGTGTTCACGGGGCTGATCGTGACCGCCGCCTTGGCGATGAAGACGTCGGCCGCGTCGAGGCTGCAGCCCGACAGCGCGGGGCGGAAGTAGTACCACATGCTGCCGGCGGTCACGTCGTGGGCGCCGTGCTCCACGCAGGTGTGCGCGTACTTGTCGGTGAAGGCCTTCTGCCCGCTGTAGCTCACGTCGCGCGGCAGGCTGAAGGCGTACTCGGTGGGGATGCCCTGTCGCTTCTGCCAGGCCACCTGCAGGCTGGCCTTGTAGGCGATCTTGGTGCGCCCCTCGACCTCGGAGGTCTGCACGTCGGTCAGCACGACCTTGTCCAGCCGCCCAACGGCGTTGGAGCCGTTGAGGTGGCCGATGGTGTAGAGCAGCTGGTCGTCGATCTGGGACTTGGCGTTCCAGCTCTGGTCGGTGATCAGCTCACCGGCGAAGGCCATGTCGACCACGATGGCCTCCGCGCTGCTGTCGGCCTTCGCGGGATCGACCTTGGTCACGTCGGAGGCGCCGAAGGCCAGACCCTCGCCGGCGGCGGGCTCGGTCGAGGTGTCGTCGCCGCAGCCGGCGGCGAGAAGGAGCGAGGCGAGCGCGGCGGTGTGCAGGGCCTGGAGCTTCATCGGGGTCCTCCATCGGGGTTCGGCGGCCCAGCGAGCAATGTCCGGGCCAACTCGACAGTCGACGCCCGGGCCAACGGTCGGGCGCGCCAGGACCCGGCGTGAAGGTGGAAGGTGGGGTTGCCACCGGGCGTACCGGGAGCCAGGGCCGCCGTCAGGCCAGCAGGGTCTCGAGCGGCCCCTGGCAGTAGTCGGCGTCACCGACCACCTCGACCGGCACGTCGAAGACCTTGGCCAGCGTCAGCAGCAGCTCGTTGTGCCAGGCGTGGGCGAACTGCACGTAGCGACCCATCGACAGGCGGCCCCCGGCGCCGCCGGCCAGCACGAAGGGCATGTCGTCGTGGCTGTGCGTCGCCCCCTGCGCGACGTCCGACACCCAGAGCAGCACGGTGTGATCCAGCAGCGTGCCGTCGCCCTCCTCGATCCCGTCGAGCTGCCCGAGGAACCACGCCAACTGCTCAGAATACCAAACCTTTCTCCGCACCCACTCCTCCCGTGAGGCACCGTCGCTCGGGCCGGCGTGACTGAGCGTGTGGTCGTCGGGGTCGCTGTTCAGGAAGGGGAAGCGGATGTTGTTGGCGCCGCTCGACATCTGCAGCGTCAGCACCCGCGTCTGGTCGCATGCCAGCGCCGTGACGGCCAACTGCATCTGCGACCTCACCAGGTGCGCCATGTTGGCCTCGGTGAGGGGCTCGACCGGCGGCACGTCGGGCCGCTCGCAGGCCGCCGCCGTCTCGATGCGCAGGCGGCGCTCCAAGTCCCGCACCATGGCGGCGTGCGCGTCCAGCTTCAGACGGTCGGCGGCCGCGGCCCCTCGCCTTATCTCGGCGAACTGCTTGTAGACCGCGTCCAGGACGCTCCTCCGCCGAAGCTGAAGTCGCCGCAGCGTCTCCTGCGCGCCGGTCGTGGCCCCGAACAGCCGCGCGAAGGCCGCGCCCGGCTGCTCGATCGGCTGCAGGGGGTTGGCCGGCGCGCTGTAGTTCAGACGGTGCCGCACCTCGCTGCCGGTCACCCGGACGCCCAACTCCAGGCTGGCCAGGCGCGTGTCCCGCCCGATGTGCCCCGCGATGATCTGGTCGATCGTGACCCCGTCGCCCCAGCCCGCCAGGGTGCCGTCGCCGCCGACGAAGTCGCCCTCTTGCAGGTGACTGCCGCTGAGCACGCCGCCCATGCCCTTCTGGTGCGGCTCGCCGGGCCCGCGCTCCGGCGACCGCATGTCGATCCCCCGCGTGACGGTCAGCCGGTCCTTGAAGGGGGCCAGAGGCCGCAGCACGCGCCCCGGCACCCAGTCGCGCTCGGTGCTGCCCTCGGGCGGGTACCACGACTCGGGGTTGACGCCGTTGGGGGTGAAGAACACGACGAAGCGCAGCGGCCACGGCGCCTGCTGTGCGCGCGCGCGCCCACCCTGCAGCAAGGGCAGCGCGACCAGCGTGCCCATCGCCCCCTGCAGCACCGTGCGGCGCGTCGGCGCCCGATCCCGACGGCTCATGGCGAGGCCTCCAGCGTGAAGGCGAAGGGGCTGTTGGTCAGCACCGTGCTGCCGGGGTGACCCGCCTCGAAGGCGTAGGCGCCGACGGCGTGCGGCCGGCCGTCGTGCAGGGCGGCGGGCAGCGCGAAGCACCAGCCGTGGCGCCCGGGGTGGCCGATCGCGTTGACCACGTCGGGCCGGTCGAGGCCCGTCTGGGCCGTGCCGGCGTGCACGCCGTCCACCCCCGCCGGGCCGTCCACCCACAAGTCGACCTCGACGGGCCGGTCGGTCACGTCCTGGTCGAGGGCCCAGCCGCAGATCTGGCCGTCGGGCCGCACCACGTCGAGGAAGCCCTGAGGCCGGTGCGCGTCGGGGACGCCCACCTCGTCGCCGCGCTCGGCGTTCAGCCCCGCCCGGAACGCCACCGGGGAGCCACCCAGCACCGTGTCCGCGTCCTCGGCGCCCAGGCCCAGCGCCACCACCGTGAGCGCATGGTCGCGCCCGTCGCGGGCCACCTCGGGCAGCAGCGTCGAGAAGCCGTGATCGCCGGGCGCGTCCGGGTGGGCGGCGTTGACGTCGGGCCGCTCGAGCCCGGTGCGCGCCGCAGCGAGGAACTGCCCGGCCCCGGGCGCGCCGTCCAGCCACAGCTCCAGGGTGACCGACACCTCGGGGGCGTCCGGATCGAAGGCCCAGCCGCGCACCCACCCCACCGCGTCCACCCCGTCGACGACGCCGACCGGCGCGCGCCCCAGGTCAGCGTCCCCGGGCGCGGGCAGCGGCTCGCCCGGATCATCGGCCAGGGGGGGCAGCGGGGCGGGCGCGGTCATCGCCTCACCCGGCCGCGTGAGGAAGGCGTCGCTCACGGCGATCGCCACCAGCAGCGCGCGCAGCGAGCCGTCGCTCGTGTCGAAGGCCTCGTGGATGGCGTCGAGCGCGCAGGCGTCGGGAGCCTGCTCGACCCGCGCCATCGCGTAGCGGAACCACTGCCGCGCGATGCACCGCCGCACCGAGGGGCTCCCCGCCAGTCGACCGGCCAGCTCGACCGCGCCGTCGAAGGGCCCGGCGATGGCGCGATCGGGCGGCCCGATCAGCGACCCTCGGGTGT
>CALBMW010000074.1 GCA_937896275.1 uncultured Myxococcales bacterium | reverse complement strand
CCGGCCCGAGTCCACCCCGAATCGCGAGCGGGGCCGGCCGCGGCCGATCGCCGGCCGACGCGCGCGCTGCGCCGCCCTGACCGCTGCGGCCGATGGGCGCCGACATCCTGGCCGGCGGGAGCGCCTTGGTCGCGGGAGGTGCTTTCGCCGCTGCACCGGATGGGCGTAGCGTGGCGCGGGCGGGGTCACGGCGCATAGGCGAGGCCGGGGGCTGGCGAGCGCGGCCCATGATCGTCCCCCGACGATCGAGGCCCGGTCGAGCACCGCGGGCGCGACGACGCTGGCCCCGCACCGTTCGATGAGCAGACGCACGGAGGTGGCGATGTTCCTGATCGCGGTGAGTGGGCTCGACGGCCCCGAGGAAGAGCTCGCCCGGACGCTGGCGGCGGCGCTCGGCAAGACACCCTATGAGATGCGGTCGCGCGCGCGCGCTCCGCGTGGCGGCCCGACGGTGGTGGGCACCTATGGCGACGGCGACGCGGCCGAGGCCGTGGCCGCGAAGCTGAGAGCGGCGGGTCTGAGCGTGATCATCGACACGCCGGAGGCCGTGACCGGCGCGTGGGAACGCATCGTCGGCCGGCGCATCGAGCTGGACGGCGGCGTCGCGCTCGAGGATCGGGCCGGCGTCCGTTACGAGGTGCCCCCCGGCGACGTGCAGGTGCTGCTCTCCGGGGTCGGCCACTGGACCGAGACACGAACCGAGACGCAGACGACTCGCCAGTTCAGCGCCGGTCGCGCGATCCTCAGCGGCGGCCTGATGGTCACCCGCAAGACCACGACCGAGCGCGTCACGACGGCCCAGGGCGGCGACCGCTTCCTCGTCGTCTACCTCGCACGCCGCTGCTACCTGCTGCGCGAGACCGAGATGCAGTACACCGGCCTGGGCGACCTGATGGAGGCCTCGCGCACGGCCAACTTCCTGGTCGTGCAGCGTGAGTTGCTCGCCCGCTGCACGGCGGCCGTGCACGACGACCGCCTGCTCACGCGCGCCGGGCAACTGCAGGTGCTCGGGCCCGCCTTCCCGCCCGAGGACCACGTCGAGCTGGCCGCGGCGCTGGTGGCGCGGACGCTCGGCGCGGGCTGAGGGACCGTCGTCAGGTCACCACGGCCGCCGTTCACCCCGTACCTCGGCCGAGGGCGCGAGCCGGCAGGACCGTGTCCTCCTCGGGGATCGGCTCCTCGTCACCGTCGTCGGGGTCGTCGTCGAAGATCAGCACGAAGAGGCCGGTCGCCAGGCGCTCGTCGAAGCAGAAGTCCAGGTGATAGCCGGGGCCGTTGAAGCCGCCGAGCTCGGCGTACTCGGTGTCGTCGGGGCGCTCGCCACGGTCGTCCCGGATGTTCCGCTTCGAGGCGATCAGCTCGATGCGCCGAAAGGTGCTGTCGTGTGCGAGCAGGATGTTCGGGACGAGGCCGAAGGCGGCCTCGAAGGCAGCGACCGCGTCGTGGACCTCATCGTCCCAGCGGGGCCAGTCGTGGATTGCATGTGTGCGGCGAACGAACATGAGATGCCTCCCTTCTGCGCGCCCTGGGTACATGGTCGGGCGCCGGTTGTCACGCCCGTCGCCGTCGCCCGCGCCGGTCGGGCGGGCGGCGCACGGAGGCGTCGTCCCGAGGCCCCAAGGGGGGCGCGAGGGCCAGGCGGGTCGAGCGAAGCAGGCCGCCGCGCGGGTCGAGCCGGGTGTGTGGACGTCTGTAGGCTTCCCGATGACAGCCGACCGCGCCCTGAGCTGCTCCGAGCACGGCGCTGGCGAAGCTGACATCGGCGCGACGTGCAGATCGTAGGGGCACGGAAGGCTGCGGGGGCCTGGACCGCGACGCGCGTCGGCAGCCCGGCGGCCGTGTCAGTCGAGCCAGCCGTCGGCTGCCAGGCAGGCCCGCGCCGCGCCGACGAATCGTGCGGCGCGCTCGACCTCGGGGCGAACATCGTCAGCTTCGAGCGCGAAGGTCGTGTCGTAGTCTCCGGCGGTGCGCAGCGCCTCGAGCTGCGCGAGATCCTTCGAGAGCCCCGAGTCGAGCTTGCCGGCTCGGACGAAGTGGCGCGCGACGAGCGTACGGAGCGCACGATGGGAGTGGGACTCGATGCCGACGGAGAACAGGAGCGCCCGGGCAGCGTGCAGCGCGGCGTAGTACGCACGGCTGGCCGCGTCGGGCAGCAGATCCTGATCCAGCAGCAGTCGCGCGGCGCGCAGCGCGCTGTCGGCCAGCCTGAGCTCGTCCGCGACGTTGCTTTGGATGCTGTCGTCGGTCACGGCGCGATGCCCTCGTACAGCACCGCGCGCGCGATGGCCAGCTCGCGCCGCACCATCTCGTCGAAGTGTTCGCTCGAGACAACGAAGGGGGACAAGAGAAGCTCGGCTTCGTACTCGACCTCGGCGGCGTCGCCGATGGCCGCCCGCCACTCGTCGCGGCTCAGGCCGTCGATGACCACCGCGACGTCGAGATCCGACGCTGGGCCAGCCTCGCCGCGCGCGTGCGAGCCGAAGACGCGGTACCGCCGAAGGCGCGCCCCGAAGCGGTCCCGGAGGCGCGCTTCGTAGGCGCGCACGGCCTGGACGCACGCAGGGGAGAGGTGTCCACGCATCGAGGCCGAGGATAGGGCGGCGGGCCTGCCCGGACAACAGGGTCGTCCGCGGCGCGCCCCCGGGCCCACCCAGGCAACCGCTGTCGAGCGCCACGAGTGGACGGGGAGCGTAACCGCCGCTCAGCCTGTCGCGAAGGCGGGGCTCGCCCGCGCCAACCCGGGGCCGCGGGGCTCAGGGGGCGATCCGCTCGACCAGCACGTCGGTCAACTGCGGCTGCTCGGGGCGTTGGCTGAGCAACAGCACGACCGCGGCGCCGGCCGCGTCCAGGCCCACGGCGACGGTGGAGCCCCAACGCTCGGGGAGCACGACGTCGGGCCGGGACCAGGCGCCGCGCCCGAAGCGGACGTATTGCGCGGCGGGGCGTCGGGGCGGGGGATCTCCGGTCCGCCCTGCGGCCTCGATCTCTTCGGGCGTGACGGTGTTCTCGCTGCCGATGACGAGGATGGCGTCCCCGGACGGCGTCATGGCGAGCGCGTCGTCGTCGTCGGAGTTGGCCAGGAACCGCGCGGCGGGCGCGAAGGTCTGGCCGTCGAAGCGCGCGAAGGCGTGCCGCTGCGATCCCCCCTGATGGTCGCTCCACACCACCAGCGCGCCGCCCTCGCCGTCGGCGGTGACGTGCAGTGTGTCGACGCGGTCGTAGATGGCCTCCATGCGGCCGATGTCCTGCGCCGGCTCCGGGTGACCGTCTCGGAACAACCAGGCAGTGAGCGGCGAGCGCAGGCCGCCGTCCGGGCAGCCGGCGTCGCCGCAGGTGCGGGTCGCGGCGACGACCAGGAAGCGGCCGTCGCTCAGCGCCGCGACCACCGCGTGGCTGACCATGCACAGGTCCGCGACGCCGACGGGCAACGGCAACGGCGCGGCGCTCCACTGCCCTCCGCCGTCGAGGACGAGGACGTCGGCCAAGCAGGCCTGGAGGGCGCTGCTGCTCGGATCACCCGGGGCGGGGACGACGGCCGACGAGGTGACCAGCGCCTCCCCGGCGGCGTTGACGGCGGCACCGAGGACATCGGGCATCTGATCCCTCTGCGCACCCGCCGGCTCGGTCGCCGCCCAGGCGCCGTCGTGGTAGCGGCTGACGTAGACGCGCGCCAGAAGGGTGTAGGCGGCCACCGCCTGGAGGCCGGTCGCGGTGTCGGCGGCGGCCACGACGATGCCGCCGACGTCGCGGAAGACGGCCGGCCCCGTCAGCGGGCCCGTGGGCGTGACCATCTCGACCTTCTCGATGGGCGTGGCCTCACCGAAGCCGGTGGCCGGCTCGTAGACCGTGGCGTACGCGCTCTTGAAGTCGGCGTTGTCCCGCTCGGTGTCCGGCCGGACGAAGGCCACCACACCTGCGCCCGAGCGGGTGCCCGCGACCGCGAGGTGGTCCACCGGCGCGTCGCTCCCATCCAACTCGACCGTTGGGCCGAAGGTCCCGCGCGCGCCGTCGAAGGCGCGGCCCACCAGATCGAAGATGGCATCGAAGGTGTTGGTCTGCTGCCAGGTCGCGAAGCCATCGCCCCCCTCGCCGATCACGATCCGCGGGTCGATCGCGCGCCCCCAGGCGTTGAGCGGCTGACCGAAGCCGACCGGCTCGCTGTCCGGAAACGGGCGCAACGGATCGGCCCTTCGGGCGAGCTGCCCCACCCAGCGCTTGACGCACCGATCGCCTCCCGTCCGTTCGCGATCGAGCGTGAAGGACGCCGCGACCGGTGCATCGGCGAAGGCGAAGGTCCAGGTACCCGTGGCGCCCGGCTGGCGGTCGACGAACTCGGAGGCGCACGTGGCCGCGTCCAGGGTGCCGCGGTAGTTGTAGCCTTGAACCTCGAGCCGGGTGCCACCCTGTCCGACGGTCCAGAGAAGGCTGCCTCCCGCGAAGTCGAAGGGATCGAAGCGGTCACATGGTCCTTCTTCGACGTCCAAGGTCCAGGGGCCTTGGTAGCGGCCATCGGGGGAGCACGCGGGGCCCTCGGCGCCGCCATCCCCAGCGCCGTCCCCGCCGCTCTCCGCGTCGGCGTCGTCCGGTTTGCAGCCCGAGGTGAGGGGCAGCGAGGACAGGAGCAACGCCCCCGCCAGCAGCAGCCCGATCCGTCCGCTCATGTCACTGCACCTCGTCCGCGCCGATGTCGAAGCCCGCGCCCGCAGGTCGAGGCTCACCGTCGATGTCGGTGGGCAGCGGGAGGCCCAGGGCCGCGGGATCCTGCGCTTGGTCGACCGCCGGGCTCGGGGGCAGCACGTGCAGGTCGCCCGCGGCCGGATCGACGAAGACCGGGTCCGCCGACGCGTTGCGCGCCGCGCCGACGCAGCCCGCCCACTCGCACCCGTTCACCTCGCCGAGGCGCCCCAGGCAGTCCCCGGCCTCGACCAGGCACACAGTCGGATCGGGGTCCAGCAGGTTGGACCGAAGCTCGATCGGCCCGTCGACCACCACCGCCGCCGCCACGCCGGCCTGGCCCACGTCGATGATGTTGTTGACCAGCCGCGCGCCCCGGCACGCCTGGTCGACGTCCACGCCGCTCGACACCTGCGCGGCGCCACCGATCAGCAGCGAGTCGTTCAACAGCGTCACCGACGCGCCGTCGTCGCAGCGCACGCCCTGGCGGCGTCGCCCGCCGCCGTCGACCACGACGCTGTTGTTCACGGCGAGCAGGTCGCCCCCCCCCAGGACCCGCACCGCCAGCACGTCGTCCTGCGGCGCGCTCACGTGGAGCCGGTTGGCCGCCGCGGTCACCAGCGCGCCCGTCACGTTCAGGCCCGCCGCGGCGGTGACCGCGTTGCCCGCGAACAGGGCAGAGACGCCGCACGGGGTGTTGGTCTCGGCGACAAGCCCCCCGCGCGCCGAGGTGATCCGATTCGCCAGGATGGCCGCGGCCCCGCCCTGGACGACGATCCCCGCGCCGGGGCCGTCGGGGACGGCCACGGTCACCTCGTTGTCGGCGATCAGCGCCACCCCGGGGCCCTCGAAGCCGACCAGCACGCCGAAGGCCGGGAAGCCGGGGCCCATCTCGCCGCCGCGCGTCGTGTTCGCCACGACGATCGTCGGTCCGAAGTCGACCGAGATGCCTACCGGGCCCATGCCATCGACGTTGATCTGGTTGCCCTCGATGACGATCGCCGGGCACGCGTCGGCGTCGCACGCGGGCGTGTTGTCGAGCGGACCCACGGCGAGCGCCCCCCGCAGGACCAACCCGGTGACGGCGACGGGCGCCGCGGTCACCTGCAGGGCGTCCAGGCTTACGGGGTGAGCCTGCGGATCGCGGGACCAGTCGGCGGGATCGTAGCCGCCGTGGATCGAGACGGCGCTGGTGACCGACTCGGGGTAGTCGCCCTCCGCGACGAAGACCGCCGTCAGCCCCGCGGCCGCGGCCAACTCGACGGCGTGGGTGAGCGTCGCGAGGGGCTCGGCCCGCGTGCCGGGGTCCTCGTCGCGACCGTCGGAGGTGACGAACAGGCCGCTGGCGTCATCGAGGTCCGGATCGGTGCCATCGCAGTCCTGGTCGACGCCGTCCCCCGGCCGCTCCGGGGCGCCCGGGAAGACCGTCGCCGCGGCGTCGTCGCAGTCCAGCGCCAGCGCGCAGTCTGCGCCGCGTCCATCGCCGTCGGCGTCGCAGAGGGCAGGGTAGGGCGCGTCGCAGGCCCGCTCGACCGCCCCGCCGCCCGCGCCACCGGCGCCGTCTTCGTAGAGTCGCGCCCCCATCACACCGGGCTCGAAGGGTTCGGGCCGGGTGGGCGCGCCGAAGCCGGTCTGCGGGATCTGCGCGAGATTCGGTCGACCCCCCGAGTCGCCGGATTCCCCGCCCCCGGCGTCGTCGCAGGCGATCGCGAGCAGCCCTGCCAGGGTCAGCGCGGCGGCCCTCACTCGGTGTACCGCACGTCGCAGGCCGCCGTGAGGTGCAGCTCGCCGACGGCCTGGCGGGTGCGCTGCCGGCCCGCGTTGCCATCGTAGGCAGGCACCACGCGGCTGCAGCTCAGCTTGAAGGTGCCGGGATCCTCCTCGATCTCGAACTCGCAGATGCTGGGCCCGCCGGTCGAGTCCCCGAAGACGCCGAACCCATCGGCCTGGGTCCGAAAGCCGCCATGGTTGTTGAGCTCGCTGCACAGCAGCGCGAACGACCATTGCTGACCCCAGTCGTGGAACCAGAAGGTGGCAGGCAGGGTCCACTCGAGGTGCGGCAGCAGGGTGCCCTCGAAGTCCGTGGTGCGGAACGGGCCGTAGCGCCCCGGGCCGTCGACGCCGCCGGCGCGGAAGACCATGTGGTTCTTGTTGATCTCGCCCCGCAGCGCCTGCCCGCAACTGCGGCTCCAGAGCTGGCCCACGTTCACGCCCCGCCAGCTGCCGACTTGCAGGTCGACCTGCAGGCCGCCGCTGGCGCGGTCGATGAGGGCCCGGCACGCGTTGGCCTCGCCCCAGGCGTCACCCACGGCCGTGCGGACCTGAAAGGGCGCGCCGAACTCGGCGTCGATCTTGTACGGGCAGTCCTCGAGCGACGGCTCGCACCACTCGAGCAGGCCGTGGATGCGCGCGGTCTCGCCCCCAGGCCCGGCGAACAGGCCGTCGTACCAGCCGGTGGTCCGCTGCGGGAAGGGGCTGGGGCCCAGCACCATGTCCCCGGAGCGCATGACCCAGCGGGCCCCGCCGTAGCGGATGAACAGCGACCCGCTGCCATCGGCGGAGATGCTCTGCGCGTCGTTCTTGATGACCAGGGGCCCCTCGCGCAGGGGCGGCGTGATCCAGAAGCGGCAACGCTCGGTGGCGTCCACTGCGCCGGACGCGAAGACGGCCTCCTCCGAGATCGTCGCGTCGTCGCCGAGCAGCGGGACCAGGGTGCCGCCCTGATCGTTGACCACGTACATGCCGAGGCAGTCGACCCGGAAGTCATTGCGGGTCACCCCGGCGTCGGCGGTCGCGTCGGCGTCGGCGCGGGTGTCGCAGCCCGCCAGCGAGAGGGCGGCCCACGACAGGGCGGCCCACGACAGGGCGGCCCACGACAGGGCGGCCCACGACGAGGCGGTACAGGCGAGGGCTGCGCGCCTCACGGTTCGACGCGGTCCCGCGCGGCGTCCCAGCGCGCCGCGAAGGCGAAGTCCACCTCGGCGTCGCGTTGGATGTCGCTGAGGCCCGGCGCCGTGCGGCAGGTGAAGCCCGCGTCGGTCACGAGCGGCAGGTTCGGTGGCAGGCACTCCTCGATGGGCGCGCAGGTCGCCTCGCACTGACCCTCGGTGTAGACGAACCAGCCACCCCGCAGGCCCTCGTTCAGCGTCTCGGTCGAGAAGCTCGCGAGGCGGGTACCGGGCGGGCAGTTGGCGCTGCACACGATGGGCGAGAGGGCAGACGCTGCGCCGGTGCCCGCGGGCGTCGAAGCCAAGAGGAAGGCCGGCGCGGCCAGGAAGACCGCACGCGCGAGATCGGGAGGTCGCACGTCAGCCCTCCGGGCAGCCGCCGCGGTCGACCGTGTCGTTGGGGAGGATCACGCCGCAGGTGAAGCAGGTCTCGGTGATGATGGGGAAGGTGGTCGCGGGGCAGTCCTGGATGGCCTGGCAGACGTACTCGCAGTCGCCCTCACCGAAGCTCGCGAAGGCGCCCTCACCGCTGCTCTGGGTGACGTCGACGCCGGCGCTCACGTCGGTCCCGCCCCGAAACGAGCGTTTCTCGGAGAAGGCGGTGCCGTTGGGGCACGCGCGCTCGCCGCAGGACTCCGCGACGTTGCCGGCCTCCTCCACCGAATCGCCACATCCGCCCGCGACAAGGGCCAGCAGCCCGACCATGCCCCAGCCGACGACTCTCCACTGCATCCTCGATCCCCCTCGACGCACAGGCACCCCGAAGGTCGTTGCTTTGCTTGCGCCTTGTCAAGCTGACGGGCGCGAACTTGGACGGTGGCTCGGAGCTGCCCTGCCGCGCACGGGGCGATCCCTCGCGCGCAGCATCGAGGTCTCAGAGATCGAGGCAGCAACGCACCTCGGTGCCGCTGCCGCCGCCACGCCGCGGGTGCGCGGGGGCACCGACCTTCCATGGTCCATGCTCTAGAGCCCAAGCGGGGCGGAGCGGGCGACCCGGAACCCGAGGAACTGCCACCGGCCGCCGGGCACGCCCCCGTACCGGTAGGCGGAGCGCAGGAACGAGGCGACGTAGTCCCACGACCCGCCGCGGACCACGCGCCAGTCGCCGGGTCGAGCGGGCCCGGTCGGGTCGTGGAGGGGGCCCGCCGGGTAGGTCGCCCCGTACCCGTCCCCCGTCCACTCCCAGACGTTGCCGTGGACGTCGTACAGCCCCCAGGGGTTGGCCGCCTTCTGGGCGACCGGGTGTGTCCTGTTGTCGCTGTTGTCGGCGTACCAGGCCGCCGCGCCGAGCGCTGCTTCGTCGTCCCCGGTCCACCACGTCGTCGTCGTGCCTGCACGCGCCGCGTACTCCCATTCCGCCTCGGTCGGCAGGCGGTAGCCCTCGCAGTCGGGGCCGGCGAAGTCCACGTCGCAGACATAATCGCCGGCGCAGGCCGGTTCGCCCACGCACCCCCCGCCCAGCGTGCCCCGGCAGTCGCGCAGGGTGTAGCAGGCGTCCAGATCCTGCGCCGTCGACAGCGCGTTGCAGTAGCCCACGGCGTCGTACCAGCTCACGGTCTCGACCGGGCAGTCGTCGCCGCACGCGGCGAAGTACGAGGGGTCGGTGCCCAGGACACTGCGCCACTGAGCGTGCGTCACTTCGGTGGCCGAGAGCCACAGCGGCGAGAGGGTGACCTGCACCTGACGGCCGTCGGGGCCATGCTCGTCGCTGTCGCCTGCGCCGGCCGGGCTCCCCATCAGGAACGAGCCGCCGGGCATGGCGAGCATCGCGGGGCGCTGGGCGGAGGCGGCGGCCGTGACGTAGCCCCGCTCGCACGCGCTCCAGGCTGCCCAACCTCCCGACTCGCACGTCCGCCCGCGGACGCCCCCCTCTGCGCAAGCCTCGGTGCCCAGCGCGGTATCGACGCACTCGTCCGGGTCCAGGCACGCGCCCCAGTCGCCCCAGCCGCCCGCGGCGCACGCGCGGGACTCGACGCCACGGCCATTGAGTCCGCAGCCCTGCTCTTCGTCGTCGCCATCGACGCACTGGTCCGGGTCCACGCACGCATCCCAGCCACCCCAGTCGCCGGCGTCGCAGGCGCGCGCCTCGGCGCCACGGTCGTTGAGCCCGCAGGATCGGTCTTCGTCCTCGCCGTCAGCGCAGACGTCAGGGTCGGCGCAAGCGCCCCAGTCGGACCATTCGCTCTCGACACAACTGCGCGCGTGCTCTCCGCGGCCGTTGACGCCGCACGGTGCGGTCTCCGTGACGCCGGTGACGCATGCGCTGGCGCTCGCGTCCTCCCGAGGTGCCGCGTCTTGGGGCGGC
>CALBMW010000073.1 GCA_937896275.1 uncultured Myxococcales bacterium | reverse complement strand
CTGGCGCCTGCTCGCGCCACCGCGCCGTGACGAAGCGCGCCAGCAGCGCCTCGGCCAGCGCCGCGTCCCCGCCCTGATAGCCGGCCAACAGCCACGCCGCCTGCCGCGCGCAGCGGGCCCCCTGGCACGGGCCGTCCCCGCAGTTCGTCCGACGCCGCAGATCCTCGAGCGTGTGGACCCACTCCGTCTCGATGCAGAAGCGCGCCTCGGCCTCGGTGACCGGCTCGCAGGCGCACAGCGTGCGGCGCTCGCGCGGGTTGCGCTTGATGCGTTCGACGATCTGCCGCGCGCGGTTGCCGTGACGGTGAACCATGCGGGCCGCAGCGTAGCGGTCGATGCCCGCGTCCTCGGCCACCGCCTCGGGCGCGGGCGTCGCCTCACCGCCCGGCAAGGGCGAGGTGTGCGTGCGGCAGGGCACGGTCACGCTCAGCTTGCGGCAGACCACGTCGGTGGCCTCCTGGGCCATCACGCGATAGGCCGCTAGCTTGCCGCCGCCAATGCTCAGGAGCCCCGGCGCGCCCTCGGCCGTGTGGTCGAACACCGCGTGATCACGGGACAAATCGCTCTCGAACGGTCCGTAGCGGTGGAGCGTCGGGCGCACCCCCGCGAAGGCCCGCACCAGCCGGTGTCGCCGAACGCTCGGGAAGACGGTCTCGATGGCTTGCAGCAGGTACTCGACCTCGTCGTGCGTCGCCTGCACCTCGCCCGGATCGCCGTAATAGTCATCGTCCGTCGTGCCGATCCAGGTCTGCTGGCCGTAAGGCTCGATGAACACCTGGCGCCCGTCGATGGACTCGGCAAGGAGGGCGTAGTTGACGATGCGGCGGTCGAAGACCAGGTGGATGCCCTTGCCCGGGCGCAGCTTGACCTGAGCGCCGGCCATGCCCGCGAGGCGCCCCGCCCAAGGCCCCGCGGCGTTGAACGTGAGCCGCGCCCGGATCTCGCGCGTGCGCCCCGTGGTCAGGTCGCGCGCCCTCACGCCGAGCACCGTGCCGTCGGGCGCGCGCACGAACTGCTCGACCTCGTGCCGAAGCAGGATGGTCGCGCCGTGCGCCTGGGCGTCGAGCGCGTTGAGCGCGCAGAGGCGGAAGACGTTGATCGCCCACTCGTCGGTCGTCACGCCGCCGATGGTCGCGGGGTGCAGCCCGGGCTCGAGGAGCAAGGCCTCGTCCCGCGTCAGCTTGGTCGCCGGCTTGCCCCGCTTGAGCGGCTGAAAGCGGTCGTAGGCCTTGAAGTAGACGTAGGCCAGCTCGTGCATGAGCCGCGCGCGCTTGCTCCACGACAGGAGCGGGTACAGGAAGGGGATCCGAAACAGCAGGTGCGGCGCGATGGCCTGGATGTAGCCCGAGTCCTCGCAGCTCTTCTTGGTGACCTCGCGATCCGTCTCGAGGTAGCGCACCCCGCCGTGGATCATGCCGCTCGACGCGCCGCTGGTGCCGGCGCCCAGATCCTTCTTCTCGACGAGCGCGACCTTCAGCCCACGCAGGGCCGCGTCTCGCGCGATGCCGGCGCCGTTGACGCCGCCACCGATGACGATGAGGTCGAACTCGTCGGCCATGACACCTCCGCCGAGCGGGTTCGTCGAGGATCGGCCAGCCTCGCCGGGGTTCGGCCAGCCTCGCCGACGTTCGCGCAGGGGCCCCTACTTGGCCGGCGGCTGCACCCGGATGTGCACCTCGCGAAGCTGCTCGATCTCGACGCTCGACGGTGCGTCGGTCATCAGGCAGCTGGCCCTCTGGGTCTTGGGATAGGCGATGACGTCACGGATGCTGTCGGTGCCGACGAGCAGCATGATCAGCCGGTCCATGCCCATCGCGATGCCCCCATGGGGCGGCGCGCCGTAGCTGAAGGCGTCGAGCAGGAAGCCGAACTTCTCGCGGCTCTCCTCCTCGCTCATGCCGAGCAGCTCGAAGACCTTCTCCTGCACGGCGCGCTGGTGGATTCGGATGCTGCCGCCGCCGATCTCGTAGCCATTGCACACGCAGTCGTAGGCGCGGGCGTAGACCTTGCCGGGATCGGTGTCCATCAGCGGGATGTCCTCCGGCCGCGGCGAGGTGAAGGGGTGGTGCATCGCGATCCACCGCTTCGCCTCGGGATCCCACTCGAAGGACGGGAAGTCCGTCACCCATGCGAAGGCGAACTGGTCCTTGGGGATGAGATCGAGCGTCTTGCCCAAGTGCAGGCGCAGGGCGCCGAGCGCCGCGTGCGTCACCGAGGGCGCGTCGGCGACGAAGAAGGCCAGATCACCGACCTCGAGCCCCATGCGGGTCGCGATGTCGAGCTGCTGCTCGGGCGCGATGAACTTGGCGATGGGCGACTGCCAGCCGCCGTCCTCCTTGATCCGCACCCACGCGACGCCCTTGGCGCCGTAGGGCGCGACCACCTCGGGCAGACGGTCGAGCTGCGCGCGCGTGAGCCCGCCGCCCGGCAGGCGGATGGCCTTCACCAGCCCGCCCTGGGCCACCGCGTTCTTGAAGACGACGAAGTCCACCTGCGAGGCCGCCTCGGTCAGATCGACGAGCTCGAGGCCGAAGCGCAGGTCCGGCTTGTCGCTGCCGAAGCGGTTCATCGCGTCGGCGTAGGTCAGGCGCGGGAGGGGCGTGACCACGTCGACGCCGATCGTCTCTTTCCACAGTCGAACGAGCAGCCCCTCGATGACGGCGAACACGTCGTCCTGGTCGACGAAGGACATCTCGACGTCGATCTGGGTGAACTCCGGTTGCCGCTCGGCCCGCAGATCCTCGTCGCGGAAGCACCGGCACAGCTGGAAGTAGCGGTCGTAGCCGGCCACCATGAACAGCTGCTTGAACAGCTGAGGGCTCTGAGGCAGCGCGTAGAAGCGGCCGGGGTGCACGCGGCTGGGCACCAGATAGTCGCGGGCGCCCTCGGGCGTGGCCTTGGTGAGGATGGGCGTCTCGAGCTCGAGGAAGCCCTGCTCCACCATGAAGTCGCGCGCGACGTGGTTCGCCTTGGACCGGAGGACGAGCGCGTGCTGCAGCGGGGCGCGCCTCAGGTCGAGGAATCGGTACTTGAGCCGCAGATCCTCGCCGACCTCGACCCGGTCGTTGATCGGGAAGGGCGGCGTTCGGGCCTCGTTGAAGACGATGGCCTCCTCGACGGCGACCTCGATCCCCCCCGTCGGCAGCTTGGGGTTCACGTTGCCGCCCCGGGTGACCACCTTGCCGCGCACACCGATGACGTACTCGCTGCGCATGGTCTCGGCGAGGGCGTGGGCCGCGGGGTCGACCGTCTGGTCGAAGTAGACCTGCGTGATGCCGTCGCGATCGCGCAGATCCACGAAGATGCACCCGCCGTGGTCGCGGCGGTTGGCCACCCACCCCATGAGCACGACCTGCTCGCCCACGTGGGCCGGTCGCAGCTCACCGTTGCGGTGCGTACGCTTCAGTTCACGCAGGAACTCCATGGGGCGGCTCCATCGGGTCGACTGGACGGCGCATCCTATGTCCGGCGGGGCGCCCGGTCAACGGCGCCGGGGCGCGCGCGGGCCGGCCGGCTCAGCCGCCGAGCACGTGGCGGATCAGCGCGTCGAGGCCATCGGGCCGACGGTAGTCGTGGAGGGTGGCGGTCTGCACGAGGTCGCCGCTGAAGGGCGCACGCACGCCCGGCCCGCTCACGTGGAGCGTGCTGCCGTCGACCACGCGCACCGCGTGATCCGGCAGCGCCCCTCGCAGCACGCCGGGCAGCACCGCGGCCGCCCCGAGGGCGCGCAGCTCGCGCTCGAAGTGGCGGCGCAGGCCCCGGTGGAAGGTCAGCCCCTCGTGCAGCACCCGAAAGAAGATGGGCCCCAGGTTGAGCTGCACGTCGAGGTCGACGGTGTGGAAGCGCACGAAGAGCGTGGCGTGGTCGCTCACCCGATCCACGGTGATGCCATAGAGGGCGGCGTGGCGGGCCAGCGTGGCGACGAAGGTGTCGCTGTCGGCGATGACGAAGGGCTCGATGACCGCCTCGCCCACGTCGGGCGCGTAGCCGGCCAGCCAGGTGTGGTAGCTCTCCTCGAACGCGATCGGGATGGGCTCCTCCTCGCGATCCCGCAAGAAGGTGATGGCGTCGTAGCCCCGCTCGGTGCGCAGCGCGGTGATGATCTCGGCGAAGTCCTCGTACATGCGCCCCGCGTCGCGCGGATCGTCAGTGAAGGGGCGGAGGCCGAGGTAGTAGCCGGGCTGGACGCACAGGAGCTCGATGCGTGGCGCGTCGACGTAGCGGTCGATGAAGGACTGCCACAGCAGGCGCAGTGACAGGGGCGCGCCGAAGAGCTCATGCAGGTCGCACTCGTCGACCGGACGCTCGAGGCGCAGGCTCTCACCGTCGGTGGTCATCTGGTGCAGCTCGACGCGCACGACGCGCGCGCCGGCGAAGGTCATCTCGAGGTGCAGGTCGACCTCGGCCTCGGGCAGGTAGCGCGCGAAGAAGGCCGCCATCGGGACGGGCCTCGCCGTCGCGCAATGCGGGCACACGCGCGGCCGCCAGCCCTCACCGGGATCGTCTGCGCGCGTCCGCAGCTCGTCGGTCAGCTCGTCGAGCGAGAGGTCGGGATCCAGCTCGGGGAAGCCGATGAGCCGCGCCCCGGTGCGCCCGCAGGCCTCGCACCACACGACGTAGACGCCGAGGTCTTCGCTCTCGGGGCCGTAGCGCTTGAGCACCGGCCGCCGATAGCGGTAGCAGAAGCGCTCGTGCGCCTCCGCGCGGAGGGCGCGGAAGCGGAGCGGCTCACTGGGGAAGTGCAGCAACACACCCGGCAATCGTCCGGCGGTCGGCCGACTTGAGCCCAAAGTGTCGGGGAGAGGCGAGAAACGTGCGAGCGCGCGGCAGATCCACCTACACGCGGTCCTTGAAGGTGCCGGCGGTGGTGTCGATGCGCACGCGGTCGCCCGGCTGGATGTAGAGCGGCACCTGCACGCGAACGCCCGTCGTCGTGTAGGCGACGGTGGTCACGCCCCCGCTCGCGGTGTCACCCTTGCTGCCCGGCTCGACCGACTCGAGCTCCATCTCGACGAACTGCGGCATCTCGATGCCCACGACCTTGTCGTTGTAGACGACCGCCTTCACGTCGAGGTTCTCGACGAGCCACTTCACGTCGTCACCCAGGTCGTCGTCGCGCAGCTCGAACTGGTCGTAGCTGGTCGCGTCCATGAAGTGATGCACCGTCTCGTCGCCCTCGGGCGCCGAGTACAGGTACTGGGCGCCGCGCATCTGCAGGTCGGGCTCCTGGAACTTCTCGCCCGACTTGAAGGTGCGGTCCGACACCTGACCCGTGAGCACGTTGCGCAGCCGGGCCTTGATCAGCGTGGCCGCGCCGCGGGCGCTGGGGCTCTGGGTGGTGACGCTGACGATGGTCCACGGTGCGCCGTCGAGCTCGACGCGCACGCCCTTCTTGAACTCGCTGGTGTTGATCAAGGGTTCCTCGCAGAGAAAGCGTCGTGAGAAGAGAGCCTCGGGAGGAGGAGCGCGAAGCGATGTCGCCCAGGCAGGCCTCAGCGGCCGAGCGGGCGGCCGTCGATGCTCTCCAGGGTGTGGCGGATGGCCTTCTCGGCCTCCTCGATCTCGGCCTCGTAGCCCCCGAGGTACAGGCGGCCGTAGGCGCCGAAGGTGACGACCTCGAGCAGCCGGACGTCGGCGGCCTTCTCGGCCTCGTTGGCGGCGATGCAGGCGTAGCCGGCCGGCTCGCACTCGAAGACGTAGAGCGTCTGGCCCTGGCCGATCATGTCGCCGTGGCGCATGCGGTTGATCAGCATCGCCTGGTGGCCGTCCACGCCCGTGATGCGCTCGCTGGTGCGCAGGACGGGCTTGATACGGTCCATCTCGGTCAAGCCGTAGTGCTCGAGGATCGCCTCGCCGGCCGCGCGCACTTGCCCCTGATCGAAGCTGTGCACCTGAAGCACGCCGAAGGCCCGCTCGACGATCATCAGGCCGGGCTGCACGCTGGTCTTTTTGAGCGCGATGTCGGTCACGGCGTTGACCGACATGCCGGGGGCGACCTCGACGAAGAGAGCCGCCTGGCCCTCGAGCGGCAGGAAGCCGGGCGCGACGGTCTGCAGGAAGCCCGTGAGCTGTGGCTGCAGGATGTCGATGTAGGTGAACGTTCGGAGGTCGATCAAGGCGCCGCTCCTGGCCGACTCGGCGGCGCAACGTAACCTTTGTCAGGCGGGCGCACAAGGGCCCCGTTGCCCGCGACGGCGCGCGCCCCTCGACCGCCGCGGTTGCAGGACGCCCGGCGCGCGACTAGGGTACGCGCCGTTCGCGGATCGGCCGACCCGGGCACCGGTGGCCGGCTCCGCACTTGACCCGCCGGCGCCGCTGCGCCCGGCCGCGCCCCCAAGGAGTCCACGATCATGAGCATCCAGGTTCAGCAGGACGCCCCCAACTTCACCGCCGATGCCGTCTTCGACGGTGAGTTCAAGAAGATCAGCCTGTCGGACTACCACGGCAAGTGGGTGGTCCTGTTCTTCTACCCGCTCGACTTCACCTTCGTCTGCCCGACCGAGATCACCGCCTTCAGCGACGCCTATGAGGAGTTCAACACGCTGAACGCCGAGGTCATCGGCGTGTCGGTCGACAGCAAGTTCAGCCACCTCGCGTGGATCAACACGCCGCGCGCCGAGGGCGGCCTGGGCGACATCAACTTCCCGCTCGTGTCCGATCTGACCAAGGACATCAGCCGCAGCTATGGCGTGCTGCTCGAGGGCGCCGGCGTCGCGCTGCGCGGCCTGTTCGTGATCAACCCCGAGGGCAAGCTGGCCTATCAGGTGGTCCACGACCTGAACGTCGGCCGCAACACCAGCGAGATCACCCGCGTGCTCAAGGCCTTCCAGCGCTCGGCGGCCACCGGCGAGGTCTGCCCCGCCAACTGGGACGAGGGCGCCGACACCATGAAGGGCGACGTCAAGGGCTCGAAGTCCTACTTCGCCAAGCACGGCTGAGCCGCAGCTTTCGGCGGTCAGCTTTCAGCGGTCAGCCTTCGACGGTCAGCTCGCCGAAGGCAAACCGCGCCCTGCCCCCCGGCCTGTCGACGCGCCCCCCCATTTCCCGTACAAGGGCTGCCATGCGCCCGTACGCCGAGCCTGGACGCGACGCCGTCGCCCGAGACACCGTCTTCATCGAGGGCCTCGAGTTCGTCGGGCTGCACGGCGTGTTCGACCACGAGCGCCGGGACGGCTGTCGGTTTCGCGTCGACCTCGAGATCGACGTCGACGCGGCCGTGGCCGCCCGGGACGACCGACTCGCCGACACCGTGGACTACGGGCGCCTGGCCGCCACCGTGCTCGAGTGCAGCCGCACGACCAGCTTTCGCCTCATCGAGAGCCTGGCCGAGGCCATCTGCCGCCGCGTCCTCGAGGATCTGCCGGTCCACCGCGTGCGCCTGACGCTGCGCAAGCTGCAGCCGCCCGTCCCAGGCCAGCCGGTGAGCGTGGGCGTGCGGCTGGTGCGCGAGGCCCGGCGGCCCGCGGCGCCACGGTGAGCGGGGCGGAGCCGGACTGGCGTCCGGCGGGGCGCCTGACCGACTTCCGCGACGGCGCCGTGGCCGGCGCCCGCTTCCCGATGGACGCGACGAGCGAGCTCGCCCTGGCCATCGCCCGCCGCGGCGACGCCGTATGGGCCTTCGCCGATCGATGCCCCCACCGGGGCGCCCCCTTCAGCCAACTGGGGATCATCGACGACGAGGGCCACCTGCTCTGCCAGTGGCACGCCTGGGCTTTTCGACTCGACGACGGCCGGCACACCCTGCTGCCGTTCGTCTGCGTGCCCACCTACCCCGTGCGGATCGACGCCGGCGTGGTGCTGGTCGACGTGAACGGTGCCCGACGCGGCGCCGAGGAGGCTTCGTGACCGATCGCTGGGATGCGCTGGCCGGCCGTCTGCTCGAGGGCGGAGGCGCCACCACGCGCGCCGAGGCGCGGGCCATGCTCGACGACGGGGGCGAGGCCGATCTGCTCGGCCTGCTGGCCGGGGCGCGCCGCCTGCGCGAGCGCCACCACGGGCGCGACGTGACGCTGCACGTGTTGCAGAACGCCAAGAGCGGCGCCTGCCCCGAGGACTGCGGCTTCTGCAGCCAGTCCACCCGCTACCGCGAGAGCGACGTCGAGCGCTACCGCATGCAGTCGGTCGAGGCGCTCGTGGCGGCCGCGCGCGAGGCCGCGTCGCTCGGCGCCACGCGATACTGCATGGTCACCGCCACCACCGGCCCCAGCGGGGCCGAGCTCGCGACGGTGACCGAGGCCACCCGCCGTATCAAGGCCGAGATGCCGACCCTGGGGGTCTGCGCCTCGCTCGGCTTCCTCGACGCCCACGAGGCCCGAGCCCTCGCCGAGGCCGGCGTCGACCGCTTCAACCACAACCTCGAGACCTCGCGCGCCCACTTCCCCAAGGTGGTCGGAACCCACAGCTACGACGACCGCGTGGCCACGGTGCGCGCCGCCAAGGCCGCCGGCATGGAGGCCTGCTGCGGGGGTATCGTCGGCCTGGGCGAGGGCCGTGACGACCGCGTGGATCTGGCCTTCGCGCTGCGCGAGCTCGAGGTGGAGAGCATCCCGGTGAACTTCCTCGATCCGCGCCCCGGCACCCCGATGGCGGACGTGGAGCGCCCGGCCGCCGAGGACTGCCTGCGCTCGCTGGCGATGATGCGGTTCGTCAACCCGAGCCGTGACATCAGAGTGGCCGGGGGCCGGGAGCAGGCGCTGGGGGCGCGGCAGGCGCTGGCCCTCGACGCGGCCAACTCCCTGTTCGTACAGGGTTATCTGACCACTGGCGGGCAGGGCTACGCCGCCGATCTGGCGATGATCGAGGGCGCCGGCTATCGGGTGGCCCTGGTCATGCCCGGCTGAGGTCGCCGTGAAACCACCGTCGCGCGCCGAGCTGGTCGCCTGGGACGACCGCTACGTCTGGCACCCCTTCACGCCCCACGCGGTCTACCGCGACGAGGCGCCGCTGATGGTCGTGGCGGCCGAAGGGAACCACCTGATCGACGCCGACGGGCGGCGCTACCTCGACGGCGTCGCGTCGCTGTGGTGCAACGTCTTCGGCCACCGCGTGCCGGCCATCGACGCCGCGATCAGGGCGCAGCTCGATCGGGTGGCCCACGCAACCTTCCTGGGCAACGCGACGGCGCCCGCGGTCACGCTCGCCCGGCGGCTGGTGGAGTGCGCGCCCGCCCCCCTCGCGCGGGTGTTCTTCAGCGACAATGGCAGCACCGCCGTCGAGGTCGCGCTCAAGATGGCGCTGCAATACTGGCAGCAGGCGGACGGTGGGCGGCAGGCGCGGCGCGGGCGCTTCCTCGCGCTGGGCTCGGCCTATCACGGTGACACGGTCGGCGCGGTGTCGCTGGGCGGCATCGACCTCTTTCACGCGCGCTACGGCGGGTTGCTGTTCGGCACCCTGCGAGCGCCGTCGCCCTCGTGCTACCGGCACGCGCCCGGCGTGAGCCGCGCCGAGACCGAGGAGGCCGCGGTCGCGGAGACGGAGCGGCTGATCGCGGCCCACGCGGGCGAGCTGGCGGCGGTGGTGCTCGAGCCGGGCATGCAGGGGGCCGCCGGCATCCTGACCCAGCCCGCGGGCTACGTGGCGCGCGTCGCCCGTGCAACCCGCGACGCGGGCGCCCTTCTCATCCTGGACGAGGTGGCGGTCGGCTTCGGGCGCAGCGCCGAGACGCTGTTCGCGTGCCAGGCGCTCGGCGTCGCGCCCGATCTGTTGTGCCTGGCCAAGGGCCTCACGGGGGGCTACCTGCCGATGGCGGCCACGCTCACCACCGAGGCGATCTTCGAGGCCTTCCTCGGGCCGCCGGCCGAGGGGCGCACCTTCTTCCACGGCCACACCTACACGGGCAACGCCCTCGCCGCGGCGGCCGCCCACGCGACGCTCGATCTGTTCGAGCAGGGCGACGTGCTGGCCGGGCTGCCCGCCAAGGCCGCGCACCTCG
>CALBMW010000072.1 GCA_937896275.1 uncultured Myxococcales bacterium | reverse complement strand
AGTGCGACGTCGGTGATCGGGACCAGCGCGCGTGTGGCTTCTGCGGCAGCCAGCAGCGCGTCTGCGACGTGACCTGCCTCTGGAGCGACTGGACGGCGTGTGACGATCGCGGCGACTGCGCGCCCGGCGACGTGGACGAACGGGGCTGCGGCAACGATCTGGGCGCGTGTCGCCCCGGCAACCAGCTGCGCACCTGCAGCGGGGCCTGCGCCTGGAGCGACTTCGGCGCGTGCCAGGGAGGCGTGCAGCCCGCCGCCGAGGTGTGTGGCGACGGCGTGGATCAGGACTGCGACGGCAGCGACGAGCGACGCCCCGATCAGTACGAGGGTGGCGGGGGCAACGACACCTGCGACCGCTGCTTCCGGCTCCCCGGCTCGGATCCGCGCGCGGTGGTGGTGTCTGCCACGATCGACAGCGTCACCGACGAGGACTACTACTGCTTCGAGGCGGTCGACAATCTGAGCGTGCCCGGCTTCGGCGAGCACATCCGCGTGATGCTCGAGGATATCCCCAACGGCGCGGACTACGACGTGTACCTGTACCGCGACCAGGGCGCCTGCAACGCCCGGAGCGCGCTCGCCTCGGGCACGCTGAGCGGCAGCGCGAGCGAGTCGATCGACTGGGTCGAGTCCATCAACGTCGAGGACGGCGGCACTTATGTGCTGCGCGTCCACCGCCACGGCGGCCACGACTGCGCGCGCAGCTATCGGCTCACCATCGACGGGCTCAACTGACGCCTGCGGTTGGCGGGCTGCCGGTCCGGGCAGGGGGCGCATGATCCCGGCACGCAATCTGCTTAAACTATTACACGACACTGAACCGTCCATGCGGAGCGGCGTTCGAGGGTCGATCGGGCCCGTCACGTGGCGCCTGCGTCGGCCACCCGACCGTGAGGGGAACTCGATGGCACCGAGGTTCGTGATGCTGGCCGCGACGCTCGCCGCCCTCGCCGGATGCGGCGGGGCCGACGACGCTGACGAGCCCACGGCGCCGGCCCTGACGGGGCTGTCCTCCAGCGAGGTCGTGGTCGGCGAGACGGTCGACTTCTACGGGCGCAACTTCCTGCATGGCGAGGACGGCAGCACGCGGCTTCGCTTCGTCGGCACCTTCACGGCCAACGACGGTGACCGGATCCCGGTCGACCTGGCGGTGACCCCGGTCTTCGGCGGCACGGACGCGCCGCGGGGGGTCGACATCCTCACCTGGTCGCGCTTCGGCCCCTTCGCCAACCCCTTCACCGGCGACGCCCGCCCCGGGCGCTTCGAGGGCCGCATCATCCCCGAGACGCAGGCCGCGGACGGGCTGGTGACGCAGGGCAAGGCGCTCAAGGCCGCGCTGGGCGTCGGACCCTCGCTGGTGATCGAGGCCTTCGAGCCCTTCGAAGCGGACTGCGGCGCGCCGGCGGTGCGGGCGTTGGCGGGCATCCCGTACCACTTCCGGGTGCGGGCCGCGGGCATCAAGCCCACGCGATTCCTCTTTCAGTTCAACAACGTGAACGGCGCCCCCGGGGCGGTGCAGATCCAGCACGACTTCAGCCCCGACTCGCCGGTGGCGGTCGACGAGGTCGGCCTCGACCAGCCGCTCATCTTCAACCCGGTGGGCGAGGACGAGCAGTTCTACGTGACGGCCGTCCGGGCGATCGCGCAGGACGCGCAGGGCAACGAGGTCGAGACGGTGCTGCCGATGACCGTGCACCGGCCCATCGAGGTCGTGTACCAGGGGACCTACGAGGCGGCCGAGTACTACGCGCCCGAGCCGGTCAGCGGCTGCACGGTGTGCCCGGCGCGGTGCATCCTCGACTACGCCGAGGAGCGCGCCGAGACGCGGCAGCAGTCGGTGTCGGTGACGGTGAGCACGGACTGGAGCCGCTCGGCGGGGCGCAGCGTGTCCGAGGGGCTCGTCGAGGGCGTGGCGGTGGGCGAGAGCCGCAGCCGGGCCCAAGGCAGCAGCAGCAGCGAGGCGGAGAGCCTCGAGGAGGGCTACGGCGTCTCCTACAGCCAGAGCGAGGCGAACAACGTCAACTACAGCACCTCCGATGGCGAGACCTGGGGCTGGAACCTGGCGGAGGGTGAGACCAACGAGGCCTACGCCAGCCGCATGGACATGGTGTTCGGCGAGGGCAGCGTGTCGGGCACGGTCGGCGTCGAGGCCGAGGGCTCGATCCCCGGCTTCGCCAAGGTCTCGGGCAGCGTCGAGACCACGGCCGGCGTCACGGTGGGGGCGTCGACGGCGGCCACGCGCGGCAGCCGGACGGCCGTCACCACCAACCGTGGCTACAGCGCGGGCGGCAGCCGCAGCGACAGCCGCAGCTTCGGCGACACCGTGGCCGAGGAGCGCAGCCAGAGCCTGAGCGGCAGCTACGCGTTGACCACCGACCGCTCCCGCAGCCAGACCGACACCGACACGCGCGACGAGAGCCGCGTGTGGAGCTTCTCGGACCAGCGTGAGGCCAGCGAGGCAGTGACCGTCGGCGACGCCGAGTCCTGGGACCAGACCTGGCAGTCCTCGACCACCGTGTCGGTGAGCCAGAAGTTCTCGGGCACGCTGCCCGCCTCGCGCGGGGGCGTGTTCTACCGCCAGACCACGCGCTGGGTGCGCCGCGCCGAGGTGCGCAGCTATGACAAGTGCGGCGTCGCCAGCCACCTGGGCGAGCTGCAGTTCAACGAGTGGACCTGGGCGCCGGAGTTGGCGATCGGGCCCGGCTGCGACGCGTTGCCGCCCTCGAAGCTGCCCGCGGCGCGCTGCCTGATCCCGCCCTGCGGTGGCTGATGCGACCGACCGAGGAGACGCGTCGATGACGATCCGGATCACCCTCGTCTGCGCCTTGATCGGCCTCACGGTCGGCTGCGCCGACGCGCCCGAGGAGAGCGCGCCCGCCACCGGCGTGGTCGCGCTGTCGAAGACCGCCGTGGTCATCGGCGAGACGCTCGAGATCTACGGCGCCGGGATCGTCCCCGAGGGCGGCGCCGACGTGCGCGTGCTCTTCGAGGGCGTCTACCAGAGCGACGACGGCACCGAGGAGCGGGTCAGCCGGGCCTTCGC
>CALBMW010000071.1 GCA_937896275.1 uncultured Myxococcales bacterium | reverse complement strand
CCCGGCGTCGGCCGGAGGGGGCGGCGCGCCGCGGTCCGAGCGCATGCGCGTGGTGGCGTCGGGCACGTCGTTCGAGGCGTCGGCGCCGTCGTCGCAGGCCACGAGCGCCAGCGGCAGGCAGAACACCAGGCAGACAAGGGAGAGCGGGCTGTTCATCGGTGAATCCGTCAGCAGGTGGCGGCAGGGTAGCCCACCGCCGCCCGTCGACGTCACCGGTTCGTCGCCTCGAGCGTGCCCACGCCCACCACCAGGTCGGCCAGGATGGTGAGCGCCTCCTTCGCCTGCGGGCTCGGCTCCTCGGACTTCTTCTCGCCCTCGGCCTCGGCCTCCACGTCCTCGGCGCTCTTGCCCTCGGCCAGCAGGTCTCCGACCTTGATGGCCCCGGCGCTCTTGCGCGCCTTCTCGAGCCGCTCACGCACCTTCGCGAACTCGGCGTCCTTGGCCTGTCGCACCGCCGATCGCGCCGCGAGCGCGTCGATGACGGGCTGCGCGACCGGCGTCCACCCACCCTTGGCATCATCGCTGGCGAAGGCGCCGATGCTGCGCGTCGCCAACGAGCCCGGCTGATGCTTCTCGCCAAAGGTGTCGAGGTCGATGCCCGAGGGCACCACGATGTCCGCGGCCACGCCCGCGCTCTGGGTGGACACGCCGCTGGGGCGGAAGAAGAGCGCCGTGGTCACCTTGAGCGCGCCGAAGCCAGCAGGCAGGTTCACCACGTTCTGCACGGTGCCCTTGCCGAAGGTGCGCTCGTCACCGACCACGATCCCGCGGTGGTAGTCCTTCACCGCGCCGGCCAGGATCTCCGAGGCCGAGGCGCTCAGCGCAGACGTCAGCACCACCAGCGGGCCGCTCCACACCACCGCCGCGTCTTCGTCGAACAGCTCTTGCGGCTGCCGGTCCGAGCCGTCGATGGCCACCATCGGCCCGGTCTTGACGAACATGCCCGAGATGTCGACCGCCGCCTGGAGCAGCCCGCCCGAGTTGCGTGACAAATCGAGCACCAGCCCGTCGGCCTTGCCGGCCCTGGCCTCATCGAGCAGCTTGTGCACGTCCTCGTCGCAGCGCCGCGCCTCGGGCCCGCGCCCACCGTAGAACGAGGGCAACTCCAGGATCGCCAGCTTGAGCTTGCGGCCACCCTCGGCCTCGAAGTCCTGCCACCGCAGCTTGGCGGCCTGCTCGGCCAGGTCGATCTTGTCGCGCGTGATCACCACGTTCAGCGTCCGCGTGGTGGGCTCCTTGCGCAGGACCGTCAGCTTGACCTCGCTGCCCTTCTTGCCGCGGATCAGCCGCACGACGTCGCGCAGGGCCACGTCGATGACGTCCGTGGGCTTGCCGTCGCGCCCCTGGCTGACCGCGATGATGCGGTCCTTCGCCTTGAGCGTGCCCTCGCGATCGGCCGCGCCGCCGGGGACGACCTCCTGCACGACGGTGTAGCCGTCCCGCGTGCTGAGGACCGCGCCGATACCCTCGAGGGACAGGTTCATGCTGATGCGGAAGTCTTCGAGCGCGTCGGCCGAGAAGTAGCTGGTGTGGGGGTCGAGGCCGCTGGCGAAGGCGTCGAGGAAGCTCGCGTAGAGGTCGGTCGGCGACTGCTCGGCGACGCGGCGCGTGATGAGCTCGTAGCGGTGCACGAGCAGCTTCTTGGCCTCGGCCAGCTCGGTGCCGGACGTCACGTAGTTGGCCAGCTGGAAGTGCATCATCTTGCGGCGCAGCTCATCGCGCTCGGCGGTCGTCTTGGGGAAGGCGCGGTGGTCGGCGTCGACCTCGAGCGAGACCTCCTTGTCGATCTCGAGCTTGGGATCGGAGAGCGCCTTGCGGTACCACGCCTCGGTCTCCTTCTGGCGGGCGAGCGCCATCTCCTTGGCCGCGTCGAGGCCGGTGCAGTCGGCCTTCTTGACGTCGGCCATGAAGCGCCGGAGGCGCGTGCGCAGGTCGCGCACCTCGGCCTCGAGGAAGAGCGACTTCGAGGGGTCGACGCGCTCGACATAGCGCTCGATGGCGCGATCGATCACGGCGTCGTCGATGCTGTGCGTCTCGACGTGGAGTTGGACGTATCGGTCCAGCAGGGACGGGAGCGTCGGGCACGACAACGTACCGTCGGCGCGGGCCGCGGGCGCGAGCGCCGGCAGGAGCAGCAGGGCGAGTAGTAGGCGCGTCATCGGGTCCTCCCGCGGGATCGGGGGCTCACCCCTCGTGATTTCATTGTGATAGCACAGGCGGCTCGGCCATGGGGTTCACGAAGGCGACTTCCAGGGGGTCTAAACGGGCGTCCGCGCGGGGGGCGCGCGCCGGGTCCATGTGGGCCGACAACAGCGCCGG
>CALBMW010000070.1 GCA_937896275.1 uncultured Myxococcales bacterium | reverse complement strand
TATCACGGCAACGATGGCACGCAGATGCCATGGAACGACACCGCGCAGCTCGACTACCTGAACCCTGCGGCGCGCGAGGCGGTGATCCAGACCATCCTGTGGGTGGCGCGCCACTTCCCGATCATCCGGTTCGACGCGGCGATGACGCTCGCCCGGCGCCACATCCAGCGCCTGTGGTTCCCGCCGCCGGGGCAGGGTGGTGCGGTGCCCTCGCGGGCGGAGCAAGGGAGCCTCACGCAGGCGCAGTTCGACGCGCTGTTGCCGACGGAGTTCTGGCGCGAGGTGGTCGACCGGGTGCAGGCCGAGGTGCCGGACACGCTGCTCCTCGCAGAGGCGTTCTGGATGATGGAGGGCTACTTCGTCCGCTCGCTTGGCATGCACCGGGTCTACAACAGCGCGTTCATGAACATGCTCAAGACCGAAGACAACGCGCAGTATCGGGCGACCGTACGCAACGTGATCGAGTACAGCCCCGAGATCCTCAAGCGCTTCGTCAACTTCATGAACAACCCCGACGAGGACACGGCCGAGGCCCAGTTCGGCACCGGCGACAAGGCCTTCGGGGTGGCGCTCCTGATGGCGACCATGCCGGGCCTGCCCATGTTCGGGCACGGGCAGATCGAAGGCTTCACCGAGAAGTACGGCATGGAGTATCCGCGGGCCTACCGGGACGAGCAGCCGAACCCGGACCTCGTGGGGCGCCACGAGGGCGAGATCTTCCCGCTCGTTCGCCGTCGGTATCTGTTCAGCCAGGTCGAGAACTTCGCATTCTATGACTTCATGACGGCGTCGGGGGAGGTAGACGAGAACGTCTTCGCCTACTCGAACCGCGCGGGCGACGCGCGGGCGGTCGTGCTCTACAACAACGTCTACGGATCGACCGCGGGGCGCGTCCGCCTGTCGACGCCGATCAACGTGGGCTCGAGCGACGAGCCGAACCTGCAGGTCCGATCGCTGGTCGACGCGCTAGGGCTCGAGCGCGAGCGGATGTATCGGTTCCGCGACCACCGCGGCGGCCGCTGGTACCTGCGTTGGGGGCACGAGATCGCGGACGATGGTCTGTTCGCGGAGTTGGGCGGCTATCAGTCGCATGTGTTCCTGGACTTCACCGAGGTGGCCGACGATCCGCTGTGGGACAAGGTGGCATGGGAGTTGGGCGGCGCTGGCGTGCTCGATCTGGACGACGCCTACGCGGTGCAGCGGCGGCGGCCGGCCCTGGACCAGTTGTTCCCGGTGGTCGACGCCGTCCTGGCGGGTGAGCCGGTGGGCGACGTGCTGACGACCTATCTGGGCGACGCGGCCGCGGCGAAGAAGGCGGCCACCGCGATCTCGGCCGCGCGCAAAGCCAAGCTCCCCGACGTGCATGCCTTCGCGGCGCTGCTGGCGGCGCTGCCCGAGGACTTCGAGATGGCCGTCCTGGCAGACGCCTGCGTGGTCCTCGGCAACGAGCCGGACGAGGCGCGGGTGGCGGCCGCCACGGCCCGGCTGCTGGCGGACTTCGGCGACGTGCTGATGAGCCCCAACCCTGCGCAGGGCTGGGCAGCCCTCGTGGCGTCGCCCGCGGCGGCGGCGGCGCTGCGCATCAACACGCACGAGGGCGTGCGCTATGTGCACCAGGAGTCGGCCGACGCGTTGATCGAGGCGCTGCTCGAAGCGTTCGCAGCGCGCGGGACCAAGGCTCAGCGCAAGCGAATCGCCGCGAACGTCGAGGCCTTGCGGGTCGCGCTGGTGGCGGCGGGGTATCGGGCGGACGACTGGGTGGCGGCGCTGGGCGCCTGACCGAACCGAGCCGGGATCAACCCCTGACACGCGCGGCGCGGCGGGCCGACTTCAGCGCGGCCTCGGCGCGCACGCGCTTCGCCGACGCGGCCCAGCCGCAGATGGGGCACGCGCTCATGTCGTGGTGCAGCGCCGGGCAATACTCGCGGCCGAAGTAGATGATCTGCAGGTGGCGCCGATTCCAGGTGTCCCGCGGGAACAGCTTCTTCAGGTGGGCCTCGGTCGTGGCCACGTTCTTGCCCGACGAGAGCCCCCAGCGCGCGGCGAGGCGGTGGATGTGCGTGTCCACCGGGAAGGCGGGCACGCCGAAGGCCTGCGCCATCACCACCGAGGCCGTCTTGTGCCCCACCCCGGGCAGCGCCTCGAGCGCGTCCATGTCGCAGGGCACCCGCCCCTCGTGCTCGGCGACCAGCTTCGCCGAGAGCGACTGGATGTTCTTCGACTTGGTGGGGGCGAGACCGATTTGTCGAATGATTTCAAGTATATCGTCGGGTTGAAGCGCGGCCATCCGGGCCGGCGTCGAGGCGCGCGCGAAGAGGGCAGGGGTGACCTCGTTGACCTTCTTGTCTGTGGCCTGCGCGCTCAGCAGCACCGCGACGAGGAGCGTGAAGGGGTCGACGTGTTCGAGCGGGATGGGGGGCTCAGGGTAGAGCGCGTCGAGCTGCGCTCCGATGCGTTCGGCCTTCTCGACGCGGGTCATGGATCCTCCTGGCGCTCGGCAACCGGGGCGTGGCGCGATCGCGGCGCACGGTAGCGCCCTCGGCGGGCCGGACCCAGCAGGTTACGCGCGGCGACCCGATCGCGGCAGCCCCGAAGTGGCTCCCCGGGCAGTGGCTCCCCGGGCAGTGGTTCCGCGGGCAGTGGTTCCGCGGGCAGTGGTTCCGCGGGCAGTGGCAGCCCCTCGACCCCCCGCCTACCCTGCTGCGCAGACGGGCCCCACGTCGTCTTCGGGATCGCCATCGAGGCACTCGGCCTGCTCACCGCAGACATTGAGGGCGCCGTTGGGATCGCAGGCAGCGCCCGGCGCGACCTGCGCGGGCTGCTCGACAGGCATCTCGACCGGCGCGCTCGCGAGGCCGGCGGCGTCGATCACCGCCACGCGGAGTGCGGCGATGGCGCCGGGGTTGAGGGCCTCGTCCTCCGGCAAGTAGGCGCTGTAGGTGCCAATGAACGTGCCGCCCGCCGTGGCGATCGAGGTGAAGGTCGCCTCGCGGGTCTCCTGCCCGCCCACGGGGACGACCGCGCCGTCGGCGTTGAGGAGGGTGACGCGGAAGCCGCTGACGTCGTCTTCGGCGTCCATGCCCATCGCCACGAAGCCCAGCGCGCCGCGCGCGAGGTTCACGCGGCCGTCGAGCGCCGTGAGGATCGGCGCGGTGCCGCGGTAGGCCTTGAGTCGATAGGGCCCGACCCACTCGCCGTTGTAGCCATCGACGAGGGCGTAGAGCGTCTGCCCCACGTCCAG
>CALBMW010000069.1 GCA_937896275.1 uncultured Myxococcales bacterium | reverse complement strand
GCCTCGACCGGCAGCCCGGCACTGCACTCGGTCCGGATTTTGTGGGGAAGCTCCTAAGTCCTCGTAATCAGACGCCGTTGTCGCGCGATCACCCTCCGAAGCAGGCGGCGTCGGCCCCGGCGCGCGCGGCCCAGCCCGTGGGCAGCATGGCCTGCATGGTCCCGCGAGGCGGCTCGACGGGCAGCGTGCGGGCAGCGTGTCGGCCGACGCTGTGCAGGCTCACGGGCGGCGCCCGATCTCGACGCCCGCCAGCGCGCTGTGGGCGGCGTGGTCGAGCGTCCAGGGGGCCAGGGGGTGCGGGCGCCGGTGCAGCCGGACGTGCATCTCGCCCGCGAGGGACTCGTGTGCGACGCGCGCGATGCCCGTGGGGGTGGGCGACTCCAGGGGGACCAGCCGATCCGGCGCGCAGGCGGCCTCGACCTCGAGGCGGGTGCGGGGTGTCCGCGCGTCCAGCCGCCAGGCACCGAAGTCAAAGCTCACCCGCACCCGGGCGCCGGTGTGGGTGCCGAAGCGATGCAGGCGCGCGCCATCGTGATAGCCGATGACGGCGGCGCGGACGCCGACGCCCGGCAGCGGCACCGAGCCGCCCGAGGCGCACAGGGCCGCGTCGGGGCGATCGAAGGCGTTGCACTGCAGCCAGAACCAGTCCCGCGGGAAGACCCGGCCCCACACCTTCTCGGTGTAGCCGGGGGCGTCCTCGAAGCGAACGGTGCGCCCGGGCCAGTGGACGACGCCGCTGACGCGCGCGTGGATCCACAGGGGGTGCCACGAGGTCTCGACGCCGGGCACCGCCAGCGCGTAGCTCATCGGCGACTCGACCACGCCCCCGGCCCAGCGCTGCTCGCCGCGAACCCGCAGGTCCCAGGTGCAGGCCTCGTCGCCCGCCTCCACGCGACCCGCGACGCGGTCGGGCCCAAAGATGCCCGGCCCCATGCGCAGGTCGAGGTGCCCCGGGGCCGCGAAGACTTCGGCGCTCGGCACCGGCTGGTACAGGCGGCGGTGATCCCGCCCGCTGAGCGCCATCAGCCAGGCGGTGGAGGTCGCGTCGGCGGCCCCCGGGTTGGCCTGCCCGTAGAGGAAGCTGAAGCTCTCGCCCGACGCCGGATCGGTCACCCGCGCGTACCAGCCCTCGAAGAAGGGGTCGCGGCCGCGGTAATGAGAGCCCTCGGGCGGCGAGAGGGCTCGCGCCGCCAAGGCACGCAGGGAGCGGGTGAGGCTCGGCGCCACGTCAGGTCGCCAGGCGGGACGGGGCGACGGCGCAGGGCGCTGAGAGTGCGTGCTCCATCGGCGGAGGATAGGAAGCGAGAGCGCCCGCGGGCAACCCTCGCGAAGCGGTCGCGGCCAAGGTGCTCGGCGCCGGTCGGCCACGTCGCGGCTTGGCCCGCATCGGCGCCGAGCGCGTGGCCCAGGCCTGACCGACGTGCCGTGGTCGCGCGGCCTGCCACGAAGCGGACCCGGCCGGCCTGCGCCCGCGCCTACTCGAACTCCGCCAGCACGCGCGCGACCGCCTCGGAGGGCTCCTCCCCGAAGTGGGCGAACAGATCGGCGGCGCGCTGGCACTCGCGCTTGAGGGCGCGGTGGTGGTTGCGGTTCTTCACCAGCTCCGGCCGCCCCACCAGGCGGAAGGCCTCGTCACGCTCACCGCATTGCTCGACGGCGTGGGCCAGCACCAACCCCAGCAGCGCCCCGGGCAGAAGCTCGCCGTCGAGGGCGTCGGGCCCGCCCGAGGTCCTGAGCGCGGCCACCAGGTCCGAGGCCGCGGCCTCGAGCCGCTGCAGCGGCGTACCGCCCGTGCCGCCCGACGGGGCGCGGCGCTCGGACAGGTGCACGACGTCGAGCACGACCTCGTCCGTCTGCCGCCCGATGCTCGCCAGCGCCGAGGCGCGGCGCAGCACGTTGTCGAGCTGCCGCAGGTTGCCGGGCCACTCGCGGCGCTCGAGCTCCCGCGCGCCCGCGTCGGTCAGCCGATAGGACACGCCGTCGTCCTTCTCCTCGCGCCGCCGCGCCAACATGAAGCGCGCCCAGGCGCCAATCTCGTCGCGCCGCCGCCGCAGCGGGGGCAGATCCATGGCCAGGACGTCGAGGCGGTAGAAGAGATCCTCGCGAAAGCGGCCCTCCTCGACGGCGCGGCGAAGGTCAACGTTGGTGCCGACGATGAAGCGGGCGTCGGCGGCGCGCGGCGGGCCACGGTCGCCCAGCGCGCGGTAGTGCCGCTCCTCCAGCAGCGTCAGCAGTCCCGACTGCGCCTTGAGCGAGAGCTTGTCGATCTCGTCGATGAAGAGGGTGCCGCCCCGCGCACGGCTGACGAAGCCATCATGATCGCTCACCGCCCCGGTGAAGGCACCCTTGCGCCAGCCGAAGAGCTCCCCCATCTGCGTCTCTTCGGGCACGCTGAGCAGATCGAGCACCTCGAAGGGGCCGTTGCGACGGGCCGAGCGCGCGTGGCACCAGCGCGCCAGCCGAGACTTGCCGGTGCCGGTCTCGCCGTGGATCAGCAGCGTCTCGTCCTCACCGGCGAAGGCGCGCAGGACCTCGACGATGGGCGCCATGGTCGGTCCCACGACCGGCAGCAGCGCGTCCTCCTCCACGGGCGCGGCCACGGGCTCCCGGGGCAGGCTCACCAGCCAGGGCGCAGCGAGGGCGAGGGTGAGTTCGAGGGCGTCCGCGCAGACCGGCCACACGAAGTCGGGCCCCAGGTCGTCGAAGCAGCTCGCCTCGATCGAGACCATGCCGAGCAGCTCGCCCGCCAGCACGGGCAGCGCGTAGATATGGGTGGCGTCGCGATCGGCGAGGCGGCGGAAGGTCGCGTGCGAGAGATCGTCCTGCGCCCGCCAGGTGGCGTCGATCGCCTGCCCGCCGGCCGGCAGGATGCGACGCCGGATGACGTCCACCGCAGCGGGCCGGCGCGCCTCGGCGATCCACCGCCACACGCTGACCGAGGGCAGCAGGCCCTGGTTCTCGCGCGGACGCGTCACCGTGTCGGCGCCCCGCTCCAGCACGTACAGGCCGGCATAGCCCGCGCCCGGGCGAAGGTGCAGCATCGCGCGCAGCACGACAGCGCCCGGGCTCGCGGCACGCACGGCAGCCTGGGCAGTGTCGACCAACCGCCGCAGGGTCAGGCTGGCCGCCTGCTCGAAGGCCCCGGCGGCGCGCAGGGCGGCGAGGAAGTCGGAGTCGCTCGTCAGGGGCATGTGAACCTCCGCGCGGAGAGTACATCTTCGCGCCGGTCGGCTGAAGATC
>CALBMW010000068.1 GCA_937896275.1 uncultured Myxococcales bacterium | reverse complement strand
CCCGAGTGGAACCACGACTGGGTCACGTGGCGTGCCATGATGCCGAAGTACCTGGCCGACTGGACCCGTCGATCGTCGGATGAAGTGGCGCCTTTGGGGGGGACGTGATGGAACCGACGCAGAGCCACAAGCGCACGGACGGCGACCTCGAAGGCGAGGCCCGGCGCGTGTTCATGGGCGCCCTCCTCAGTGATCTGCGGGCGCTCGAGCAGATGGTCGCCGAGGATCGCTTCGAGCGGGGCGTGGCCCGCATCGGCGCCGAGCAGGAGCTCTTCCTGGTCGACCGCGACTATCAGCCTGCGCCGGGCGCCCTGACCATCCTCGACCGCCTCCAGGATCCGCACTACACGACGGAGCTCGCGCTGTTCAACCTCGAGATGAACGCCGATCCGCAGCCCCTCGAAGGCCGCGGGCTGGCCGACCTCGACGCGCAGATCACGGCGCTCTACGAGAAGGTCCGCGTCGCGGCCGATGAGATCGACATGAAGCCGGTGCTCGTAGGCATCCTGCCGACGATCGGCAAGACCAACCTGGGTCTCGAGAACATGGTGCCCAAGCCGCGGTACCAGGCGCTGAACCGCGCGATGAACGAGGCTCGCGGCGAGGCCTTCGACTTCTCGATCCAGGGCATCGACGAGCTGGTGGTCAAGCACGACTCGGTGATGGTCGAGGCCTGCAACGCGAGCTTCCAGGTGCACCTGCAGATCGCCGAGCCGGAGCGCTTCGCGCACCACTACAACCTGGCGCAGCTGCTCATCGCCCCGGTCCTCGCGGTCGGTACGAACTCGCCGGTGCTCTTCGGCCGACGGCTGTGGTCCGAGACGCGCATCGCCCTCTTCGAGCAGGCCTGCGACGTGCGGTCGCCCGGCCTGCACGTCCGCGACACGATGGGCAGGGTGTCCTTCGGGCGCGGGTGGGTGAAGGGTTCGGTGGCGCACATCTTCAAGGAGAACGTCGCGCGGTTCCGGGCGCTGGTGGGCACCGAGGTCGAGGAGGACGCGCTCGACGTGTTGGCAAAGGGCGGCGTGCCCGAGCTCGCGGCGCTGCGCCTGCACAGCGGCACCATCTACCGTTGGAACCGGCCCTGCTATGGCATCTCGGAGAACGGCAAGCCCCACCTGCGCATCGAGCTGCGGGTCCTGCCGGCGGGGCCGACCATCGCCGACGAGGTCGCCAACGCGGCGCTGTGGCTGGGGCTGATGAGCGAGATGGCGTCCATCGCCCACACGATCCCGGCCCGGATGGACTTCGACGCGGCCCGCACGAACCTCTACAACGCGGCCCGCGATGGCACCGGCGCGCGCTTCACGTGGCTCGACCAGGAAGAGATCCTGGCTCAGCCGTTGATCCTGGACCGGCTCCTGCCGATGGCGCAGTCGGGGCTCGACAAGGCCGGCGTCGACTCGGGCGTCTCGGCGCACTACCTGGGCATCCTCGAGAACCGCGTCCGCTCGTTGCAGACGGGCACGCGGTGGATGCTGCGCTCGCTCGCCGGCATGAAGAAGAAGGCGACGTCGGGCGCGCGCCTCACCGCGCTGGTGGCCGCGACGATCGCCCGGCAGAGCTCGGGCAAGGTCGTCTCGGAGTGGGAGCCGGCGACGATCAACGAGAACGACACGGTGCGCACGGGCTCGCAGAAGGTGTCGCAATACATGCAGACCGACATCGTGACCGTCCGCCCCGACGACCCCATCGAGTTCGTCGCCGAGCTGATGAGTTGGGAGAGCATCCGGGTGCTGCCGGTCGAGGACGCGCGCGGCCGACTGGTGGGCCTCGTGAGCTACCGAACCGTGCTGCGCGCGCTCCACGCCCTCATCAAGCGGCCCGCCGGCGACGCCGCCGCCACCGGCGCGCCGGTGGGCACCTTCATGAAGACGAACCTCGTCACGGTGACGCCCGAGACGCCGATGCGTGACGCGGTCAAGCTGATGCTACGCCACCGCATCGGCGCCCTGCCGGTGGTGCAGGGCGAGCACATCGTGGCGATCATCTCCGAGCAGGACTTCGTGGGGATCGCGTCGAGGTTCCTGGCGCAGTCCGCCGATGAGCCGCCCGAGACGATGGAGCTGGACGAGGACTTCTAGGGGTCTCCCCGCGAGCGACCGCATCGAGTGCAGCGCCGGGCCGCCGGCCGGGACCAAGGCCGCAGTCCGCAACCGCCTCGACATCGAGTTGCGGCGGCGACGTCGAGCCTGCGCCCTGAGCCCTACGCCCGGCTCCGTCGGACTCCCCGGCCCCGAGAGGTGACGATGCCTGGTTACAAACGCGCGCTGTTGTGGCTCCTGGGCCTGCTGATGATCACCATCGGCGTCGGCCACTTCGCCCGACCGGAGCCCTTCGTCCGCATCGTGCCGGACTGGCTGCCGGCGCCGTTGACGCTGGTCTATATCAGCGGCGCCTTCGAGGTCGTCGGCGGGATCGGCGTCCTGCTGCCGCGGACGCGCCGGTTCGCCGCCTGGGGTCTGGTCGCGCTCTACGTGGCGGTCTTCCCCGCCAACCTTCACATGGCTCTCCACGAGATCCAGCTCG
>CALBMW010000067.1 GCA_937896275.1 uncultured Myxococcales bacterium | reverse complement strand
CGCTGTTGCGCGACCCCGCAGCCGCGCCACGCGCGCTCGCCGCGACGAGCGTGCGCGGCCCCGAGGCCTTCACCACCCTGCTCGCCGAGCGCTTGCGCACAGTCTGCCACCACGCCGACTGCCGTGCCCTCGCGGCGGCCTCTCACTGGGTCGTCGTCGATGGGACCCCGGCCGCGTGCGCGGTGTGTCACGGGAGCGACAACGATCGGGCCTACGCCCGCCTCAGCCGTGCCTGGCGCGAGGCCGGCCTGGGCAAGCTGATCGTGGTCGGGGGCGCCGAGGACAGCTTCGCCGAGCTGCGCCGACACAACGAGACCCACAAACATCCGGATCTGAGGCTGGTCGAGGGTGGCCACCGCCCCGACAAGCGTCAGGCGCGCGACCTGTGCCGAGGCGCCGATCTGGTGGTCTTGTGGGGGAGCACCCAGGTGCACCACGCCGAGACCGAGGTATGGAGCAGCGCCGCACACGCGCAGGACACGCCGGCGCTCACGATGGGCAACGGTCAGCGGGGCGTGAAGGCCCTGGCCGAGGCCGTGCTGGATTGGGTCGCGCGGCGCTGATCGAGGCGCCAGCGATCGGCCGCGCGTCCGGGCGACGTGGGTGCCAGGGCGCGCCCGAGCGGACTCAGATCCACCACCACACCCAGTGACGAAGGCGCTCCCAGAAGCGGTCGCCGCGTCGCATCGCCGCGATCCCGAAGATAAGGGAGGTCACGACGCAGGTCACCACCAGGGAGCCGAAGCTGTCGTTGACGAAGAGCATCGACCCGAAGCCCACCGCCGCGCCCATGATCGCGCCGCAGCCGAAGCGCACCGCGCGGGTGCCTGGGTCGGGTGGTGGCTCCAAGCTCGTCTCCAGTCCACCGCTGCGGCTCGGCCCTGTCGATGAGTCGGACGCGGTGTGCTGCGCGCGGGGCGCCGGGGTCAGCGCGCCGCGCGCTTCCGGAGCTCTTCTTCCTCGTCCTCGGCCAAAGCGTAGAGCAACGCGTCGACGTCGACCTCGGTCTCCGAGGGACGGTGGTAGCCGGTCAGCACAGAATCGGGCCGAAGCTCGCCCCGCGCGTACAGGTCCCACATCTCGGGGCCGTGGCGCAGCGGCGGGGGCGTCCCGCCGAAGCCGAGCAGGAAGCGGTTGAGGTTGCCCACGTCCCGCAAGAGGATCGCCCGCGCGTTCTGGCTCTGCGCGGCGTCGATGGACTGGGGGAAGTCGATCACGACCGGCCCGTCGGTGCCCAGCAGGATGTTGAAGTCGGACAGATCGCCGTGCACGATGCCGGCGCAGAGCATCTTCACCGTCTCGCCGATCAGGTGGTGGAAGATCTGTCGCCCCGCCGCGGCGTCCATGTCGACCTCACCCAGGCGCGGGGCGGGGTTCCCGGCAGCGTCCTGCACCATCTCCATGATCAGGACGCCGTCGACGTAGTAGTAGGGCTTCGGCACCCGCACGCCCGCCGCGCGCAGCCGGTAGATCGTGTCGACCTCGGCCGAGCGCCAGGCCTCTTCCTCCCGGGCCTTGCCGTGGCGGCTGCCCTTGGCGACCGCCCGCTGATCCCGCGAGTTCTTGGTACGCCGCCCCTCGGTGTAGCCGGCGCGCTGCTTGAACGACCGCTGCTGGGCGTCTTTGTAGACCTTGGCGACCCGCTCCTCGTCGTCGGAGATGACGAGGTAGACCTGCGCCTCCTTGCCGCTCAGCAGGGGTCGGACGACCTCTTGGATGATGCCTTGATCGATCAGCGGGGCCAGTCCAGCAGGGGTGCGCATGAGGGGCAGGGGATCCTTCGTTTGCCGGGCGAACAGCGGGCGCGCGCGGGAGCCGAAGTCTGCACATCTGGAGCCCGGGGCGCAAATGAGGTTGGCCGCGGCGCCCGGTTGTTGCAGATGGCCGCGCCGTCGAGCCGCCCCCCGCGTGGTCGTCACCCGGCGCGCCGGGCTCCCGCGGCCCACGCTTCGCTGCGATCCGCGTGGGCGCTGCCTGAGCATCGGCCCGGGCCGCGAACGGTCGAAGTGCCGCTCGCTGCAGGGTCTCAGCCCTCGGCAGGGGGCCAGCGGGTGCGCAAGGCTCCGGGCCGACGCTCGAACATCAGCGACACCGAGGGCGGGATCCCCAAGGTGATCTCGGCCATGTCGGCGGTCAGGCCCTTGATGTTCACCCCCGCGTGCAGGCCTGCGATGTGCTTCATGGCCTTGAGCACGGCCAGCACGCCACGGTTGCCCTCGTGCTCGGCGATGAGGGCGTCGAAGCGGCTCTCGTCGATCGGCTTGGAGAGCCCGGCGATCCCGATGGCCGCCGAGGGGGGGATGCCGAGGGTGATCCGGGCGCCGACGATCTCGTAGCCGAGCGCCTCGAGCACGGGCGCGATCTCCTCGACCGAGGCCGAGAGGCGCGGCAGCTCCTCGGCGACGCGCGCCTGAACCGCGCCCACGGCGTCGGACACCTTGCCCTGCAGGCCGCGGGTCTTGTCCTTCAGCTTCTCGAGCATCGCAGCCTCCCGATCGAAGTCCCGGCAGAGGTCCCGGCAGGGGTCCCTGGAATAGCCGCCTCGTGGGCTGCT
>CALBMW010000066.1 GCA_937896275.1 uncultured Myxococcales bacterium | reverse complement strand
CGCGTCCGGGCCCACGGCGCCCCGATCCAGGCCCGGCCCCACCCCACCGTCCGCCGAAACCGCAGCGTCCCGCGCTGGCCCCGGCCTCGCCGCCCCCATCGTCGTCGCACGCGGCGAGCGCGCACCCGACCACGGCCCACGCCGCCCACCTCGGCACACTCTGCATCCGAACCCCCGCCGCGACCGCCTCAGCCGGGAACCCCCGCCGGCAGCCACAGGATCACGCGCGCGCCGCCGCCCTCGTTGTCGCCCAACTCGAGGCGGCCGCCGTGCGCGTTGATGATGCCCTGCGTGATCGACAGGCCGAGGCCGGTGCCGTCACCATCGGGCTTGGTCGTGAAGAAGGGCTCGCAGACGCGGTCCCGGAACTCTTCCGGGATGCCCGCGCCGCGATCCGCCACGACGATGCCGACTTGTTCGGCCTCGTCGTCGAGCGTGAAGATGTGAAGCTCGCTGTCCACCGGCGCGGCGTGCGTCGCGTTGAGCAGCACGTTGACCAGCGCCTGCATGAGCTGCGACCGGTCGCCCTCGACCGAGACCTCGTCCGGTGCCACGTCGACTCGGGCCTCGACGCGGCGCTCGCGCATGCTCGGCGAGATCAACCGCAGGCTGGCCTCGACGAGGGCGGCCACGTCGAGGGTCTCGCGTGCCGCCGCGCGTGGGCGCGCATAGTCCAGCAAGCCCCGCACCGTGGCCGCGATGCGCTCGAGCCCGTCGGTGATGACCGCCTCGTACTCGGCGCGCCGCTCGGGCCTCACCCGCCCGGCGCGCAGGGCGCTGAAGCAGGTCATCACGCCGCCGAGCGGGTTGTTGATCTCGTGGGCGACCCCCGCGCTGAGCTGCCCGATCGAGGACAGCCGCTCGGCATGAAGCAGCTTGGCCTGCTCCTCGCGCAGCCGCGCATGTGCGGCCTGAAGATCCTCGTGCGCGGCCCGCAGGCGGCCCTCGGTCCCGCGCCGCTCGCTCACGTCGATGCCGGTCCACACCACGTACTCGGGCCGCCCGTCGGACCCGAGCAGCGCGGTGTTCGACCAGTTGATGATCCGCCGCTCCCCGCCGCGCGTGGTGATCACCGTCTCGCGCCGCTGCGGGAAGGACCGCTCGAGCGACTCAGCGAAGGCGAGGGCCTCGTGCGCCTCGTCGTCGGGCGCGATGACCTCCCACGGGCGCCGGCCGAACACGTCGCGCGGATCGAAGCCGGTGGTCTCATGGCAGGCGCTGTTGCAGCGCACGGTGTGGCCGTCGCGATCGAGCACCATCACCACCGCGCCGGCCGTGTCGAGCACCGCGCTGATGAAGTCGCGCTCCTGCTTGAGTGAGCTCGACAGCTCTTCGCGCTCGCGCGAAGAGCGCGCCTGTCGCACGGCGCGCTCGACGCTCTGGACGATGACGTCGAGGTTGAAGGGCTTGAGCAGATAGCTGTAGGCGCCGGACTCGATGGCCTTGATCGCGTGGTCGAGGGAGCCGAAGCCGGTGATGAGCATGACCTCGGCGTGCGGCGAGAGCGCCTTGATCGACGACACCGCCGACAGGCCGGACCCATCGGGGAGCTGCACATCCAACAGGACCGCGTCGATGGGCTCGTGGGCGGCGTCCAGGCCCGCGGCCAGCGTGTTCGCCACGCGCACCGTCGCGCCCTCGTCCTCGAAGATCTCGAGCAGGTTCTCGACGAGCTCGATCTGGTCGTCGATCAGCAGCAGACGTGCGCCTTGCAGTCGCCTCACAGCGCGCTCTTCACCGCGTCGAGCACTCGGCCCGCCAGACCCGGCTCTCGCAGCACCGCCTCCCGAGCGCCGGCCTCCCGATCGATCGCCTCCTCGTCCACCGCGACCCGCACCAGGTGCGACAAGAATACGGTGGCGAGGGGGAAACGCGCGGCCGCCCGCAGCTCCGCGCCCAGCACGAAGCTGTCGCCGTCCGGAAGATCCGCGTCGATCACGGCCAGGGCGAAGCGCACCCGCTCGATCAGCGCGCGCGCCTGCTCACAGTCCCGTACCGGCGTCGGCACGACCCCCTCGAGTTGCTGCAGCGTCTCGACGAGCTGAGCCCGCAGATCGGTGTCGGCGCTGACGATCATCACCCGCGGCTCGGCGGTCACCGCGCGATCCACCAGGCGGATCAGCGCGTCCATGTCGACGGGCTTCCGGAGGATGGCCAGCGCACCCTCGGCGCGCGCGGCCTCGAGCAGCGCGTCGCCGCTGTAGGCGCTGATCACGACCACGGGCACGTCCGGACGCAGCCGCCGCACGGCCTGCAGCACCTCGAGGCCGTTCATGCCCGGCAGCCTCATGTCCGTGAGCACCACGCAGGCGCCCTCGCGGACCAGCAGCTCGATCCCCGAAGGGCCGTCCGCCGCCACGAGGACGTCGGCGCCCTCGTCCTCGAGGATCTCGCGCAGGTTCTCCGCGAGGGCCACGTTGTCGTCGATGATCAGCACCCGTCCCACGCACCGTCTCCCTCGAAGCTTGAGCGGCGCCACGTCAAGCACCCCCCGGCAGCCGCATGAACACCTCGGCCCCGCCCGCGGGGCGATTGCGCGCCCACGCCAGGCCGCCGTGACGCTCGGCCACCCGTCGCACCAGGGCCAGCCCCAGCCCCACGCCGGTCGCCCGCGTCGTCACGAGCGGCTCGAAGGCGCGCGGCAGGACCTCGACATCGAAGCCGGGGCCGTCGTCACGCACCACGAAGTCGACGCAGCCATGCTCGCCTGGCAGCACGTCGATCTCCACCCGCCCCGGCGACCCCGCGTGGGCCTTGCAGGCGTTCTCGATCAGGTTGATCAGGGCCCGCACGATCAAGCTGACGTCGGCCTGCACGGTCGGCGCCTCGCCCTCGTCGATCCCGCGCGTGACGACCTCGACGTGGGGGGGCACCTGGGCGCCCTCCAGGGCCTCGAGCACCAGCCGGCGGGCGCTGACCCGCTCCGGGCTCGGGGCCCGGTCCCGCGCCATCTCGAGCAAGCCCGCGATGATCGCGCCCGAGGCGTCGATCTGGCCCTTGATCCGGTCGAGGTGCTTGGCAAACCACGCGTCCTCGTGGGTGCGCCGCCGAAGCAGGTACACCGACGACTCCATCACGCCGAGCGGGTTGCGCAGCTCGTGCGCGATGCTCGCCGCGAGCTGGCCGATGGCCGCGAGGCGCGCCTGGCGGTCGAGCCGATCGTCCGAGTCCTCACGGTAGGTGTGCAGCATGATCGTCAGCTCGAGGTCGAGCCACCGGTCGAGCGCGATGCTGACCCGCGAGCGCGCGCCCGGGTCGTCGGCGTAGGCCTCGTCGACGAGGAGCCGCAGATCGACGCGCATCACGTTGATCGCGGTGAACATGTAGTGCTGGGGCAGCCCGATGCGCACGTGCACGCGGCCGACGCGCGCCCGCCGATCGTAGAAGGCCTGGTCGTGCGGGCCACCGAGCCCGGACACCAGCCAGTCGCGCAGGGTGACCTTCAGCCGCTCCACCTGCGCCGGTCCACCGGTGATGACGGCCACCGCGGCCGGGTGCGCCGCGATGCAGGCGTAGAAGTGATCGACCAGCGCCCCATAGTGCGGCTCGACCCGCGGACGGAAAGCGCGCAGGGCCTCGGTGTCGGTCGGCCCGAAGCCCATGTAGGCGATGGCGTCGTCGAAGAACTCAGGCATGGCGCACCGCTTGGAAATCGCGCGGAGTCTTCCACGATGCGCGTCGTCGTTCAAGTCTGGCCGCCACCGAGCGGTAACGGCGGCGTGGCCTTTGCGTCCCCGCGCCGGGGCGGGCACCATGCGGCAATGTCCGCCCCCACCGCCAACCTCGTCGAGCGGCTCCCGCCTGGCGCCGTCGACGCCGACGCGCTGCTCGACATCTTCGTCGAGTGGGCCTTCGACCAGGGCCTCGAGCTGTACCCGGCGCAGGAGGAGGCCATCCTCGAGATCCTGGCGGACCGGCACGTCGTGCTGAACACCCCGACCGGCTCGGGCAAGTCGCTGGTGGCCCTCGCGGCTCACTTTCGCGCCTTCGCGCAAGGTCGCCGTTCGTTCTACACCTCGCCCATCAAGGCCTTGGTGAGCGAGAAGTTCTTCGACCTGTGCCGTCACTTCGGCGCCACGAACGTGGGCATGCTGACCGGCGACGCCAGCATCAACGGGCAGGCGCCGGTGGTCTGCTGCACGGCCGAGGTGCTGGCCGCCATGGCGCTGAGCGAGGGCGAGGCGGCCAGCGTCCACGTCGCGGTGCTCGACGAGTTCCACTACTACGGCGATCGCGAGCGCGGCATGGCCTGGCAGCTGCCCTTGCTGCTCCTGCCCCGCACGACCTTCCTGTTGATGTCGGCCACGCTGGGCGACACCTCGGCCATCACCCGCTCGCTCGAGGAGCGCTCGGGCCGTTCGGTGGCGCTGGTGCGCTCGACGCTGCGCCCCGTCCCGCTGCACTTCTCCTACAGCGAGGAGCCGCTCGTCGAGGTGCTGCCCGATCTGGTCGATAAGGCCAAGGCGCCGGTCTACGTGGTCAGCTTCACCCAGCGCGAGTGCCACGACCTGGCCCAGAGCCTGACCAGCCTCAACCTGACCGGGCGCGACGAGAAGGACGCCCTCAAGGGCGAGCTGGGCCACTTCCGCTTCGACAGCCCCTACGGCAAGGATCTGCGGCGCTTCGTGCAGGTGGGCATCGGCGTCCACCACGCCGGCCTGCTGCCGCGGTACCGGTTGCTCGTCGAGCGGCTCGCCCAGCGCGGTCTGCTCAAGGTCATCTGCGGCACCGACACCCTCGGCGTCGGGATCAACGTGCCCATCCGCACCGTGCTGTTCACGCGGCTGTCGAAGTTCGACGGTCGCAAGACGCGCCTGCTGAGCGTGCGCGACTTCAAGCAGATCGCCGGACGCGCCGGGCGCAAGGGCTTCGACGAGGCCGGCTGGGTGGTGTGCCAGGCGCCCGAGCATGTGATCGAGAACCGCAAGATCGACCTCAAGGTCGCCGCCGATCCCGCGAAGCGGAAGAAGCTGCAGAAGAAGAAGCCCCCCGATCAGGGCTTCGTGGCCTGGGACGCCGAGACCTTCCGGCACCTCGCCGAGAGCCCGTCCGAGCCGCTGAAGTCCCGCTTCCGGGTCGACCACGGCATGCTTGTCAACCTGCTGCAGCGCGGGGACGCGACGACCTCGCGGCGCGGGGGCTACGGGGCGCTCGTCGAGCTGATCGAGCTCAGCCACGAGCACGCAGGCAGCAAGGCGCGCTTGCGGCGAGACGCCAAGGCGCTGTTCCGATCGCTGCGTGAGGCGGGCGTCATCGAGGTCATCCCTCGGCCCGGCGGGCGCCGCGGTCGCACGGTGCAGGTCGCCGGGGAGCTGCAGCACGACTTCTCGATCTACCACACGCTGTCCCTCTTCCTGATGCACGCCATCGGGCAACTCCCGCCGGCGGACGATGACTACGCGCTGCGGGTGTGCTCGCTGGTGGAGGCGATCCTCGAGGATCCCCGCGCCTTGCTGCTGCGACAGCAGGACAAGAAGCGACGCGAGGCGTATGCGGCGCTCAAAGCGGACGGCGTCGAGTACGACGAGCGGCAGGAGCGCCTCGAGAAGATCACCTGGCCCATGCCGGACGCCGACTTCATCTTCGACACCTTCGACGCCTTCGGGCGCACGCACCCCTGGGCACGCACACGGGCGCCGCAGCCGAAGTCCATCGCCCGCGACATGTACGAGCGCTTCGCCACCTTCAACGAGTACGTCAGGGAGTACGGGCTCGAGCGGCTCGAAGGGTTGCTGCTGCGGCACCTGGGGCAGACCTGCAAGGCGCTGGTCCAGACGGTGCCGGACGCGCTGAAGGACGACAGCGTCTATGGGCTGATCGGCTACCTGCGGGCCACGCTGCAGCGGGCCGATAACAGCCTGACCAAGGCGTGGGAGGCGATGGTGGCCGGGACCGACGAGGCCGTCGTCGAGATCGAGGCCCGGGCGATCGACGTGACCGCCAACCCCAAGCTGTTCGCGGCGCGGGTGCGGGCCGAGATGCACGCGCTCGTCCAGGCGCTCGCGCGCCGGGAGCTCGACGAGGCGACGGTGCTGGTGCGCGCCGGCGACGAGGATGACGCGTGGACCGCGGAGCGCTTCTCAGAGGCGCTGGCGCCCTTCGACGCCGTGTACGACCGGATCGTGTTCGATCACCGGGCGCGGCAGCCGGCCTTCACGCGGCTGGACGCCGAGGGGCCGCGGCAGTGGCGGGTGCGCCAGGTGCTGTGCGATCCCGAGGGCGACGACCTGTGGTACCTGGACGCGGTGATCGATTTGCGGGGCGAGATGACGCCGGAGGGTCCGCTGGTGACGCTGCGCGACATCCGCTCGTGAGCGTGTCGCGCGCCGGCTCAGCCCGCCGCGCTGGCCGCTCTGCTAGAGTGCCGCTCAGCTAGAGTGCCGCTCAGCTAGAGTGCGGAC
>CALBMW010000065.1 GCA_937896275.1 uncultured Myxococcales bacterium | reverse complement strand
GCGGTCATCACCGTGCCCGCCTACTTCAACGACGCCCAGCGCCAGGCCACCAAGGACGCCGGCCGCATCGCGGGCCTGGACGTCGTGCGCATCATCAACGAGCCCACCGCGGCGGCCCTGTCCTATGGCTTCGGCAAGGACATCGACCGCACCATCGCGGTCTACGACCTGGGCGGCGGCACCTTCGACATCTCGATCCTCGAGATCTCGAACGGCGTGTTCGAGGTGTTGGCCACCGCCGGTGACACCTTCCTGGGCGGCGAGGACTTCGACGGCCGGATCATCATGGATTGGCTCGTGCTCGACTTCGCGCGCGAACACCAGATCGATCTGCGACGCGACAAGATGGCGCTGCAGCGTTTGCGGGACGCGGCAGAGAAGGCCAAGTGCGAGCTCTCGAGCGCGCGCGAGACCGAGATCAACCTGCCCTTCATCATCTCGACCGGCGGCAGCGACGCGCTGCACCTGCAGAAGACGCTCACGCGCGAGAAGCTCGAGGAGCTGACGGTCGATCTGGTCGAGCGCACCGTGAAGATCTGCAAGAAGACCGTCGAGGAGGCCGGCGAGACCATCGACGACGTCCTGCTGGTGGGCGGGATGACCCGCATGCCGCTGGTGCAGCAGAAGGTGAAGGAGTTCTTCGGCATGGAGCCGCTGCGCGGCGTACACCCCGACGAGGTGGTGGCGCTCGGCGCTGCCATCCAGGGGGCCGCGCTGCTCGAGGACAGTCAGCAGGTGCTGCTGCTCGACGTCACGCCCCACTCGCTGGGCATCATGATCCACGGCGGCCTGGTGAGCGTGCTCATCCCGCAGAACACCACGGTGCCCACCGCCAAGAGCCACATCTTCACCACCGTGAAGGACAACCAGACCTCGGTGAAGATCCTGGTGTTGCAGGGCGAGAGCCAGAAGGCCGAGGAGAACGAGCTGCTGGGCGAGTTCATCCTGACCGGCCTGCGGGCCGCGCAGAAGGGCGAGGTCGAGGTCGAGGTCACCTTCGAGATCAACGCCGACGGCATCGTGTCGGTCAACGCGAAGGATCTCGAGACGGGCCAGCAGCAGGCCATCACCGTGACCGCCACGTCGGGCCTCACCGAGGACGAGATCAAGCGGATGATGGAGGAGAACCGCGACTACCTCGTGGACGTGCGCAGCAGCGAGGAGCTCGAGAGGTCGAAGCTCGACGCGCAGCGCGCCATCAGCGAGCTCAACAAGCTCTTCCCCAAGGTGCGCAGCGTGCTCGAGGCGTCCGAGTTCGGCCAGGACGCGCTGCGCAAGGCAGAGGGCGTCGTCGAGCGCGGTCATCGGGCCATGGAGGGCGGCGATTTGGCCGCGCTCAAGACGGCCAATGAGGCGCTCGCCCGAACGTTGAACATGTTCAAGGGCGTGGTTCAGAAGATCGGTTGATGGAGACCGGACCCGATATCCGGGCCCAGGAACTTCTCGAGAAGGGCGCCGGCCTCTACGAGGAAGGCAAGCTCTACGAGGCGCTGTCCTGTTGGAAGCAGGTGCTGCAGCTGGATCCCGGCAACGAGATCGCGGCCGAGTACCTGCGCTTCATCGAGGACAACTTCCAGATCGGCGTCGACGCCTTCATCGAGCACCACAACCCCTCGTCGGCTCCCCCCGCGGCGCCCACCCCGCCCCCGCGCGCCGTGCAGCATGGGCCACCTCCGCTGCCGCCCGAAGAGAGCATCGAGGAGCTCGACTGGTCCGAGATCCTCGACACCAGCGGCTCGAGCGTGCCCGCCCGCGGTCGCGCCGCGCCCGAGCCCGAGCCGGGGAACGGCGAGGACTTCTTCAGCGATCTGCAGCCGGGCAGCCTGGCCCCGTCGCCCGGGGGCGAGGCCGAGGCCTGGGGGGCACCCGGCTCCGCCGATCTGAGCGGCGGCTCACTGCAGCCGGGCGACAGCGCCGAGCTGATGCCTGAGGTTGATCCGCTGGTGGCTCCGACCGACCAGTTCACCGCGCCCTATCGGCCCCCGAGCGGGAGCGACCATGGATCGGTGAGCCAGGAGATCCTCCCTGGCGATCCGCGCAGCCGCCGCAACTCCGGCGTGGTCGCGTCGGTGCGCGGCTCGGCGGTGAGCGGCCGGGGGCTGGCGGGCCGCGACATCAGCGAGATGAGCGAGGAGAGCATCGAGATGCTCCTCGACCAAGACTTTCGTGCCTGGGAGGAAGGCAGCGACGCGCTCGCGAGGCCGGCAGGCGGCGAGGACGCCGACCTCGAGGCGATGTTGTCCCAAGGGCTGGGCCAGCCGGTGCCGCCCCCCGCCAACCTGCCGCCGCCTCCAGCGCTCGATCTGCCGCCGCCTCCATCCACAGCGCCTCTGTCCACAGAGTCGCCGCCCACGGCCAAGATCGCGCGGGGCACCGGCGCGCGCCCCAGGCCACCGCCGCTGCCACCCAAGAAGACGCCCGCGTCGCCGCCCCCTCGAGGGCCGCGCGTGAGCGCTCCGTCCCCCGCGGTGGCGGGCGCCCCGCCGGCGGGCGATCTCGAGGCCTTCTTGCGGGCCGGCATGGCCGATCTGGATCGCATCGAGTCCGGAGGCGAGCCCAACCCCCCCCCGCGCCAACTGATCAAGGCCCCGCGGCCCGGCACCGATCTCGACGGCTTGATGCGCGAGGCGCGTCGCAAGCAGCAGGCGGGCGACTTCTCGGGCTCGCTGGTGCTGGTCGAGGAGGTCCTGAGCGGCGATCCCGACCACGTCGAGGCCCGTCGCTACCTCGAGGAGAACACCACGCGCCTGTTGGGCATGTACCGGTCGCGGCTGGCGAACATGCAGAAGCGCCCGCGGGTGAAGCTGCGTCCTCAAGAGGTCATCTGGCAGTCGCTCGACCACCGCGCCGGCTTCCTGCTGAGCCAGGTGGACGGGCGCACGAGCTACGAGGACATCATCGAAATCTCCGGCATGCCCATCCTCGAGGCCACCCGCATCCTCGCGCGCCTTGTCGAGCACGGCGTCATCGGGTAGAACCCGGGGCTTCTCGCCGTGGGAGGTCGCCGTGCAAGACGTGAAGAAGGTGGTGCTCGCCTACTCGGGTGGCCTGGACACCAGCGTCATCATCCGCTGGCTCATCGACAAGTATGGGTGCGAGGTGGTCGCCTTCGCCGCCGATCTGGGGCAGGGCGAGGAGCTCGCCCCGCTCGAGGAGAAGGCCGCCAAGACGGGCGCCTCGCGCCTGTTCGTCTCGGATCTTCGCGAGGAGTTCGTGCGGGACTACGTGTTCCCGGCGCTCCGCGCTTCGGCCATCTACGAGGGCTACTATCTGCTGGGGACCTCGTTGGCGCGGCCCCTCATCGCCAAACGACAGATCGAGATCGCCCGCGAGGTCGGCGCCGACGCCGTCTCGCACGGCGCCACCGGCAAGGGCAACGATCAGGTCCGCTTCGAGCTGACCTACTACGCGCTGATGCCCGACGTGCGCATCATCGCGCCCTGGCGGGAGTGGGAGTACAACAGCCGCTTCGAGCTCATCGAATACTGCCGGGCGCACGACATCCCGATCACCGCCACGCTCGAGAAGCCGTACAGCATGGACCGCAACCTGCTGCACATCAGCTACGAGGGCGGCATCCTCGAGGATCCCTGGTTCGAGCCGCCCAAGGACATGTTCCTGCTGTCGGTCGATCCGACCGACGCGCCGGACGAGCCCGAGTATGTCGAGGTGGACTACGAGGCGGGCGATCCGGTGGCCATCAATGGTCAGCGCCTGGGCCCCGTGGCCCTGCTCGAGGAGGCGAACCGCCTCGGCGGCAAGCACGGCATCGGGCGCGTCGATCTGGTCGAGAACCGCTTCGTCGGCATCAAGTCCCGCGGCATCTACGAGACGCCCGGCGGCACACTGCTCTACCACGCGCACCGCGCCGTCGAGCAGGTGACGCTCGACCGCGAGGTGCTGCACTGGCGCGACGCCCAGATCCCGCGCTACGCACAGCTCGTCTACAACGGCTTCTGGTTCGCGCCCGAGCGCTGCATCCTGCAAGGCGCGCTCGACGAGCTGCAGAAGCCGGTCACCGGCACGGCCCGCCTGAAGCTCTACAAGGGGGGCTGCACGATCGTCGGTCGCAAGGCGCCTCACGGCCTCTACCGCTCCGACATCGCGACCTTCGACGAGATGAAGGCCACCTACAACCAGCAGGACGCCGAGGGCTTCATCCGCCTCAACGCGTTGCGCCTGACGCTGGGTCAGCGGTAGCGGGGCTCGGGCCTCGCGCGGCCCGGACCGCGCGCTCGTAGGTCGCCATCCACGCCACCAGCGCGTCGGCATAGGACTCGAAGGCCGGACAGACGACGTCCGTGTCGGCCAGCAGCTCGAGCGTACCTGCGCAGCGGTAGATCACGTTCCGGTTGAGATCCTCGAGCAGCGCCACCTTCTGCGGCGCGAGGCGGTCGAGCCGCGCCACCTTCAGCGCGCGTCGGATGAGGCGCGCGGGCAGCAGGCCGGCGAAGGGCGCCGAGCGGTTGACGAGCGTGCTGATCAGCTCGAAGGCTTGTCGCGTGCTCACCGGGTTGGGATCCGTGAGGTGGAAGGTGCGCCCGGCGGCCTCCGGGCGCAGCGCGAGCTCCCAGGCGGCGCGCACCACGTAGTCGATCGGCACGATGTTGAAGGGCACGCCCCCGGTGCCCGGCAACAGCATCGGCACCTCGGCAGGCAGTCGAATCAGCAGGTTGACCAGGTAGTTCGGGCCGTCGGTCAAGCCAGACGAGTCACCCGTGCGGGAGTGGCCGATCATGGCGCCCGGGCGCAGCACGGTGATCGGCAGGCGCGGCATCGCGAGCCGAGCCATTTGCTCCATGGCGAACATGGCGTGCTCGAAGGGCGTGCGCAGCCGCTGGCCGCAGTCGAGATCCTCCTCGTCGATGACGCCGCTGCGATCGCCGCTGACGAAGGCCGTCGAGAAGAGGGCGACGCGCTCCAATCGCGTCACGTCACGGGCCAACTCGAGCAGCGCGTGCAGGCGGCGCAGGTTGGCCCGCGACGGAGCCCGTGAGGCGCCGTGCTCGCGATCAGCGTGGAACAGCAGCGTGACCTCGGTGAGGAGCGAGTTCACCTCGGCGCCGGGCAGGCCGAGATCGATGTCGTCGAGGGAGCCCTCGAACAGACGCAGGCGCGCCCGCTGAGCCGGGGGGAGGTCGGCGGCGAAGGCCTCGGCAGCCGCGCGCTGATCGGGCTGGATCAGCAGCCACGCGCGGTGCGCGTCGCCCCGGTTCAAGCAGCGCTGGGCGAGGCCGCGCGCGAGCAGGCGAGGGAAGCCGGTGATGAGAGCGGTCTGGGGCCGGTCGGTCATGTGGGATCCCCGGTGAGCGTGCGCCACAGCGCCTCGATCTGCGCGTCGGTGGCGGCGAGATCGCCGTCGTTCATGACCACGTAGTCTGCGCGGGCGACCTTCTCGGCCACCGGCATCTGCGCCGCGATCCGCGCCTCGGCGGCCGCGAGGTCCAGACCATCCCGCCGCATGAGGCGCGCACGCTGCGTGGCGGGATCGGCGGTCACGACCACCAGCGGGCGGAACATCTCGGCGCGGCCGCTCTCGATGAGCAGGGCGGCGTCGTAGACCACCAGCGGCGCGTCGGCGGCGGCCTGAATGCGACGCACGCTCTCGGCGGCGATGAGCGGGTGCAGGATGCCCTCGAGGCGGCGCCGGGCGGCCGCGTCGCCGAACACGGTGGCCCCAAGCCGCGCGCGGTCCAGGTGGCCTTCGCCGGTCAGCACCGTGGGTCCGAAGGCAAGGACGACCTGGGCCAGGCCCGGCGTCCCGGGGGCGACGACGTCACGGGCCACCTGGTCGGCGTCGATGACGATCGCCCCGCGGGCGCGCAGGCGCTCGGCCACGGTGGTCTTGCCGCAGGCGATGCCGCCGGTGAGTCCGATGAGCATGGAGCGGACGATAGATCATCGCGCGCGGCATGGCCACGGGCGCGGCGTCCCGCCAGGGAGCGGCCCAGTCGGCGCCCGAAGGCCGCGCGCCTCGGGGCCGTGGCGCCTCGACCGCTCACGGTGCTATACCCCCGGGCCATGCATGGCGGGCCTCGGTTGCTGTGGGTGGTGAGCGCGATCGGCGCCGGCGCCGCGCTCCTCTTTGGGGCGATGCGTCCCGTCGCGGCCGCGGAGGGCTCCGAGTACATCGGGGCGCGCCGCTGCAAGGCTTGCCATCGTGCGGCCTACGCTCAGTGGCGCGAGACGCCCCACGCGCGGGCGGCCGATGCCCTGCTGGAGGCCGAGCGGCGTGACCCCCGCTGCGCGGCCTGTCACTCGACCTCGGTGCAGGACGGCTTGGAGGGTGTGCAGTGCGAGTCGTGCCACGGTCCGGGACGCCAATATTGGCCCGAGTTCATCATGCGTGACGTGGGCCTCGCCCACGCCGTCGGCTTGCAGTCGGGCGGCGAGCCGGCCC
>CALBMW010000064.1 GCA_937896275.1 uncultured Myxococcales bacterium | reverse complement strand
GCCGCCGTCGCCACCATCACCGCCGCCATCGTCGCAGGCGCTGGTCAGGGTGCCGAGGGTGCCCGCGGCGACCGTGGTCATCATCAGCTCGAGGAACGTGCGCCTGCGCATGCCTGGGATCTCGTCGCTCACGGTGGGCCTCCTGGGTGGATGGGGCGCACGCTAGATCACTCGGGGCGGCGAGGGGAAGCTCAGCAGCAGCCGCCCGCAAAGACGTGCACCGGGGCGCAGTCCTCGCGGCTGACCACCGCCGGGTCGAAGCCCGCGAGCGCGCGCAGGAAGGTCCGGCCGCCCGCGGCGGACAGGAAGGCCGCGCGGGCCTCGGCCGAGGTCCACTCGAAGCGCGCGACGTAGCGGCCGGGGCCATCGTGGGCGCGGCCGAGCTCGGCGAGCGGGCAGGCGCCGCCGGCGCGCAGGGGGGCGGCGGCCTGGTAGAAGGCCAGCTCGAGGGCGCCGGCGTCGGTGGCAGGCACCTGCCAGGCGACGTACTCGATCAGCACGCAAGGACCTCGGCGCCGCCGAGCATCTCCTGGGCCCCGATGCGCGCGCCGAGCAGACCCGGATCGGGGTGCGTGACCACGTAGGCCGGGATGGTCGCCATCAGATCCTGGTAGCGGCCTTTGTCCTCGAAGGCCGCGCGAAACCCGCGCTTCAGCAACGGCAACATGCGGGGGGCCACGCCGCCGGCCAGGCACACGCGGCCGGCGTTGCACTTGAGCGCCAGGCTCGCGGCCTCCTCGGCGTAGGCGGCGACGAAGATGTCGGCGGCCTCGCAGCAGACCGGATCGCCGCCGGCCAGCGCCTCGCGCGTGATGACCGCCGCGTCGTCCTCGGTGGCCATGGAAGGGTGACGCGGGCCGCCCCCGCGCAGGTAGTCGTACACGTTCACCAGCCCAGGCCCGCTGACCACGCGCTCCACGCTGACGTGGCCGTCGAACTTCGCGATCAAAGCACGTAACATCCCGATTTCACGTTCATTTCTTGGGGCGTAGCGCGCATGGCCGCCCTCGCCCGGCACCGCCACCCAGCGCGCTCCCACCGGCACGACGATGGCCTCGCCGAGGCCCGTGCCGGCGCCCAACACAGCGATCGGGCGGTCGAGCGCGGGCTCGAGCGCGTCGAGCGGTTCGAGATCGGCCGGGCCCAGCGCCGGCATGGCCAGCGCCTGCGCGTGGAAGTCGTTGATCAGCCGCAGCGGGGCGCCGAGCTGCCCGCTCAGCCGCGCGGCGTCGAGCGTCCAGCCCAGGTTGGTCAACTTGCTGCGGCCGCCGATCACCGGCCCGGCCACGCCGATGCAGGCCGCGTCCGGCTGACCCGCGCGCGCCACGAAGGCCTCGATGAAGGGCCACAGCGTGGGGTGATCGGCGCTGGGCTCCTTGAGCGCGGCGACGACGTGGTCGCCTTCGAACATCGCGAGGCGGCAGTTCGTGCCGCCGACATCGCCCACCAACAAACGCATCGAGGTGCTCCGTCCTACCGTCGGAGGGGGATGATGCCCCGCGCGCGCCCCGGCGCCAAGGGGCAGGCGCCGTCGTCCACACCCCGGGGCCACGATCGCGCCCCCTCTTCGCTCGATCGCGCGGGCTCTGGTCGTCGGCCGCGCCCCGTCGTACTATCCCCGACGCCATGATCATCGGTGACCTCACCATCTGGAACCGCGCGCTCCGGGGCCACCTGCCGTCCCTGCAGTCCCTGTTCACCGATCTGCGCCAACGGGGTGAGCTCACCGCGCCGACCATGGTGTTCGCGCAGCTGTTGGTCGAGTGCGACGACGAGCGCCAGGCCGAGCGGCTGCGGGAGTGGGCGACCGAGGCCACCGAGATCGACTCCAACGCCTACGCATGGCTGGCGACCGGCGACCTCGGTCACATGCTCGCGACCCACGGTGTCCACCTCGATCTGATCGACCTGCACCTGGTGATGCTCTGCCTCCGCGAGGAGTGTCGCCTCTGGAGCTTCAACCCGGTCTTCGAGCAGGTGCAGGCGCTGGTGCCTCTCAAGCGGTTCTCGCCGAGCGGGGTCCGGTGAGGGGCGTGCGCGCGCGCCGTTGATCGGCTACCATCCGCGCGCCGCGACGCCCAGGGGATCTGCGATGGAAACCGCCCTCGACGCTCCCCCCGCCACCGAGGCGATGGCCCGCGACCTGGCCGTGCTTCGCGCCAACGCCGACCGCTGGGCGCGCCTGCCGGTCGCCGAGAAGGTGCGCTACCTCGACGCGATCCTGCAGCGGACCGAGAGCGTGGCCGAGGGTCAGGTGCGCGCCGCCCACGCGGCCAAGGGCATCGCGCCGGGTTCGCCCTGGGAGGCCGAGGACTGGCTGGGGGGCCCGGTCATCCAGGCGCGGGTCGTGCGCCTGATGCGCCGCACGCTCACGCAGATCGCCGCCACCGGCAAGCCCACCCTGCCCGACGGCGCCGTGCGCACGCGCCCCAACGGTCGCCTGGCCGTCGACGTCTTCCCCGAGACGCCCCTCGATCGCGTCAGCCTGCCGGGCTTCCGGGCCGAGGTGTGGCTGCAGGAGGGCGTCAGCCGCGACAACGTCGCCGCCCACCAGGCCGCGTTCTACGCGCAGAGCCAGCCCAAGGGGGCCGTGACGCTGGTGCTGGGCGCCGGCAACGTGGCCAGCATCGGGCCGCTCGACATGGTGGACGCGCTCTTCGTCGACGGACAGGTCTGCCTGCTCAAGTTCAACCCGGTCAACGCTTACCTCGGTCCCTTCGTCGAGGAGGCCTTCGCCGATCTCATCCGCGACGGCTTCGTGCGCACGGCATACGGCGGGGCCGACGTGGGGGCCTGGCTGTGCGGCCACCCCGAGGTGGACCGCATTCACATCACGGGCAGCGACAAGACCCACGACGCCATCGTGTTCGGCGGCGGCGCCGAGGGGGCCAAGCGCAAGCGGCAAAACCGCCCCCGGCTGAAGAAGAAGGTCACCAGCGAGCTGGGCAACGTCAGCCCGGTCATCATCGTGCCCGGCCCCTGGACCACCTCGGATCTGCGCTTTCACGCCGAGAACGTCGCCACGCAGATGACCAACAACGGGGGCTTCAACTGCAACGCCTGCAAGGTGATCGTGCTGTCGGAGGCGTGGCCGCAGAAGCGCCTGTTCCTGGATCTGCTGCGCGGCGTGCTCGCGCGCGTCCCCCAGCGGCGCGCCTACTACCCCGGCGCCGAGGGTCGCTACGACCGCTTCGTCGGCCTGCACCCCGAGGCCGAGCCCATCGGCCCGCGCACGCCCGGCGTCCTGCCCTGGACGCTCGTGCCCGGCCTCGACGCCGGCGCCGAGGACGAGGCCTGCTTCACCGAGGAGTCCTTCTGCGGCATCACCGCCCAGACGGCGCTGCCCGGCGACACCCCCCGCGACTTCCTGGCCAACGCGGTGGACTTCTGCAACGACAAGCTCTGGGGCACCCTCAACGCCTGCGTCATCGTGCACCCGCGCACCCGCGAAGCCCTCGGGCCGGCCTTCCATCAGGCGCTCGAGGATCTTCGCTATGGCAGCGTGGGCGTCAATCACTGGCCGGCGATGAGCTACGCCCTGGGCGTCACGTCCTGGGGCGCGTGGCCCGGCCACACGCTGACGGACATCCAGAGCGGCATCGGCGTGGTGCACAACGCGTTCATGTTTGACAAGGTCGAGAAGAGCATCATCGAGGGGCCCTTCCGCGTGAGGCCGCGCCCCCCCTGGTTCGTGACGCACCGAAACGCCGTCGGCGTCGCGAAGCGCCTGTTGGCCTTCGAGCTCGAGCCCTCGTACTTGCGTCTGCCGGGCCTGATCTGGCAAGCCCTGCGCGGCTGACCCGAGGATGGCCATGAGCGATGACGTGACCTCCGAGGCGGCGCCCGACGCGTCCGCCACACCCGACGCAGCACCCGACGCCGCCTCGGCGAGCCGCGGCCTGGCGGTGCTGCGCCAAGTGGGCGGCGCCTTCTCCTGGTTGATCAAGGCCGATCCGCGCGCGCTGGGGCTGTTTCGCGTCGCCTTCGGCGCGCTGTGCCTCATCGACGTGCTGCGCCGTTGGGAGTGGATTCGCACCTTCTACTCGAACGAAGGCGTCCTCTCGAACCACTTCACCCTGTTCAAGCCACACACCTGGCACACGATCTCGTTCCTGAACGCGCTCAGCCGCCCCGGCGAGGTTCAGGTGTTCTTCGTCCTCGCGGCGATCAGCCTCGTGTTCTTCATCGTCGGCTACCGCACCAAGCTGTTCCACGTGCTGTCGATGGTGGGCGTGCTGAGCATTCACAGCCGCAACGTGCTGCTCGAGAACGGCGGCGACGTGGTGATGAACCTCTGGTGGCTGTGGACGCTGTTCCTGCCGCTGGGGCGGCGCTTCAGCGTGGACGCGCTGCTGGCCAGCCTGCGGGCGCGCAAGGAGAAGGGGCCCGCGCAGCTCAACCTCGCGCTGGATCGCGACCATGACCTCGTGTGGTCGCTGGCCGTCTTCGCGGTCATCTGGCAGCTGTGCCTGATCTACTTCTTCAACACCGCGCACAAGAGCGGGGCCGCCTGGCACGACGGCACGGCGGTGGCCTGGACGCTCGAGCAGGACCGCGTGGTCCGGCCCATCGGTCTGTGGGCCAAGGCCGCGCTGCCGCTGATCGTCTTCAAGCTCATGACCTGGGGCACGCTCGTGATCGAGGGTGGCGCCGTGGCGCTGCTGCTGAGCCCGGTGTGGGTGACGGCCTGCCGACGTACCGCGTTCTTGGGGCTGATCGCGCTGCACATGGGCATCTTCGTGCTCACCGACGTCGGCCTGTTCTCGTGGGTGATGATGGTCAGCTACCTCATCCTGCTGACGCCGCCCGACATCGCGCTGCTGAAGCGCGGGCTCACGTGGCTGGCCGGCGAGCCCATCACGGCCTTCTACGACAGCGACTGCGGCGTGTGCCTGCTGGCGGCGCGCGTGGGGCATCGGTGGGACCTGCTCGATCGCGTCACCTGGGGGGGGCGGGACCCCGAGGGGCCGGTGCCCGAGGGCTACACGCGCGAGGCCTTCGAGGACCTGCAGACGCGCACCCTGGTCGCCTGGGACGGGCAGCGGGTGTGGACCCGGCATCACGCGGTGGCGCGGGTGGCGGCGGCGCTGCCGGGGCTGCGGTTGCTGACGTGGGTGGCGCGGGTGCCGGCGCTCGATCAGCTGCTCGGCCTGGGCTACGACGCCTTCGCTTCGCGCCGCCACCGCGTGAGCGCGTGGCTGGGCATGGGTGTGTGCGGGGTGAACTTCGGTGCCTTCGCGCAGGCCATAGACGACGCGCCGACGGAGCCAAGCCCCGCGCGGCGGCACCTTCGACGCGCCGGCTCCGTGCTGGCGACGGCGGCGGTGGCCTTCTTCATGGCCGCCACCATGACGCAGGTGCTCGCCGAGAACACGTGGGTGCGCAAGCGCCACAAGTTCATCCAGCCCGCGTGGGGGCGGAACACGGTCGAGTACGGGCGCTGGTTCCAGGGCTGGAGCATGTTCGCGCCCGACGCGCCCAAGCGCGACGGGTGCCTGGTGATGGACGTGGAGTTGGCGGATGGGCGGCGCCTCGATCCGCAGACGATGGAGGAGCCCGTCTACGCGCCCTGCGACCGGCGCCGCATGGCCTTCGACCAGTTCTGGGGCAGCTACTCCATGCGCATCGCCATGGGGCGCAATCAAGCCTACCGGAACGAGTTCGAGGCGTGGCTGAAGCGGCCCGGGCCGCGCCTGGGGCTGACCGCCCAGGACCGCGTCCGGCGCTTCAAGATCTACTACATCGGGGACACGTCGCCCGCACCCAAGAGCGGCGACGAGCCGGTCGAGGACGAGCGCATCCTGGTCGCCGAGTGGCCGCACCCGAAGGGCGCCTGACGAGCACACGATTCGCAGATTGGTGCTGCTTTTCGTGTCGTCTTGAGCGTATCGTCAAGATAAAGCTCAATATATCAAGCTAGTTACGCCGTGGCACGGCGGCTGCTCCTGGTCGGCTTCGAACCGACGAGGAGAACCGCTATGTTGCGCCCCCGAGACAGCCTGATCGTGCCCCTCGCGTTGGCGGCCTTCGCGCTGCTCGGCGCCGGGCCCGCCGCCGCCGCGCCCCGACCGCGGATCGAGGTGGCCTTCGTGCTCGACGCCACCGGCTCCATGGGCCCGTGGATCGACGAGGCCCGCAGCCGCATCAAGTCCATCGCCGCCGATCTCGCGGCCGGCGATCCGCAGCCCGACGTGCAGTTCGCGCTGGTCAGCTACCGCGATCGCGGTGACGCGTACGTCACGCGCGTCAGCCGCTTCAGCCCCGACATCGAGGCGATGCGCGCGGCCCTCGACGGCACGCAGGCCGAGGGCGGCGGCGACACCCCCGAGGCCGTGCTCGAGGCGCTCGCGGTGGGGCTCGACGACCTGAAGTGGTCCGAGGACGCGGACACGGTGCGG
>CALBMW010000063.1 GCA_937896275.1 uncultured Myxococcales bacterium | reverse complement strand
CGACGCGGCGCCGATGCCCGACGCGGCGCCCGGAGTGCCCGCCGGTCGCACCCCGTGCGCGCGCGGACCCGGCTGGAGCCTGTTTCGCCTGCGCTGGGACAATGGCAGCACCAGCGCGCGCGTGGACGTCTGGGATGCCACCTGTGACTATGGCTTCCAGAATCAGGCATGCAACGCCACCGACGTGTGCACGGGCTTCTGCGACGTGCCCCGGACCAACACGGGCGCGGTCGACATCAGCGGCAGGAACCGCGTGCGCGTCCGCTTCAGCGTCAACGGGCTCGCCTTCGACCAAGCCGCCGTCTATGTGCAGGCGCGCTCGCTCTGCCCCGCCTCGTCGACCCTCTTCACGGTGCTCTCGCCGCTCTATGGCGAGGTCGAGGGGGGGCCGGTCTCACAGGCCTTCGAGTACGACTGGTATGGCGTCGACTGGACCGGCTTCCTGACGCCCGCCGACCAGCCGGGCCTGACCGCGATTGAGATCTACGCGGGGCGCGGCTGCGGGCGCATGGGTGTGCAGGCCGTGGAGTTGTGCGTGCAGTGAGCGCGGGCGGCGTGCAGTGAGCGCGGGCGGCGAGCGCCCGGCCGTGCCCGCCGCGGGGCGGCGCGCTGCCTCGGTCCGTGGCGTGGGGCACGCCCAAAGCCCAGGTCAGATCTCGTCGCGCATGGCCGCCAGGATGTCGATGTAGCTGATGATGCCCACGAGGCGCGCCGACTCGGCGTCCACCACCGGCACGGCGCCGATCTTGTGATCGATGATGATGTCGATCACGTCGCCGAGGTCGTCCTCGACCGTGACGCTCTGGGTGTCGGCCTGCATCAGGTCCGAGACCGGGCGGTCCAGCGCCTCGCGCGCCTTCTCGGGCTCCTCGAAGCGCGTCCAGATCGGCAAGGTGGCGTCACGCAGATCGCGGTCGCTCAACATGCCGACCAGGTTGCCATCCTCGTCGACCACGGGCACGTGACGGATGTCGTTCTCGAGCTGCAGCTTGATGGCCGTGCGCACGGTGTCGTCGCTGCTCACCGTGATGGGGTCGCGCGTCATGACGTCACCCGCGTTCATCGTCGCCTCCTGCCCCCAAGTCGCTCGGGGCGTTCACTGTTTCTCGTAGCAGACCTGGGGCGCGCAGTCACGCGTCATGGTACGCGACCAGCCCCGCCGAGGCGCTCCGCCAGCCCGCCGTGGCGAACGCTCGGCCGGCGCGCGGCGCGTCGGGCGAGCGCGAGATCCCCGACCAGCACCACCCCGTGGCGCGCTCGCGTCAGCGCCGTGTAGAGGAGCTCTCGTGTCGCCAATGGGCCATCCTGGATCGGCAGCAGCAGCGCCACGTGGTCGAGCTCGGAGCCCTGCGCCTTGTGGACCGTCATCGCGTGCGCCAGCGCCAGGTGGGGCGCGAGCGTGGCCAGGTGAAAGCCGCGGTAGCCATCTCGACCTGGAAAGACGACCATCCGTCGCGCGGTCGCGGTGGGGTCCGTCGCGTCCGTCGACCACAGCACGATGCCCTGGTCACCGTTGAACAGGCGCCGCTCGTAGTCGTTGTGCAGCATCAGCACGGGCTCGCCGACGAGAAAGGGCAGCGCGTCGGGGCGGCCGGCGTCGCGCGCGGCCGCGGCGTGCAGGCGAGCGTTGGTCCGCTCGGCGCCGGCGTCACCGTGCCGGGTGAGGCACAGCACCCGGGCGGCGGATGGGTGTGCGAACAGCGCGTCGAGCGCGGCGCCGTCGGTCACGCGCCCCTCAGTCACCACCCAGCTTCGATCGACCAGGGGCCGCAGCGCCGCCGGCACCCGCACGCGCTCGGCGTACCAGTGATCGAGGAAGCGCCGAAGGCCCGAGGGGTCGGCGGCCAGGTGCTCCACGCCCGCGCCGGTCAGCTCGGCCGGGTTCATCCGGCTGGGGATGCCCAGGAAGGGGTCGCGCGCGTCGGCGGCCTCGATGGCGCGCGCCACCCGCAGCACGGCGGCGCCGCCCGGATCGTCGGCGCGCATGCGGTAGCTGACGCTGAGCGTCACGCGCGCGGGCCCAGCCGCGGCCAACGCATCCCGGAACACCGCCCCCGCCGCGACCGAAGGCAGCTGATCGGCGTCACCGAGCAACACCAGCACGGCGTCGGGCCGCACCGCGTCGAGCAGACGCGCCATGACGAAGACATCGATCATCGAGCTCTCGTCGATGATCACCGCCGCCGCCGGCAGCGGGCGCGCCGCGTCGTGGGCGTATCGGTCACGCCCCGGTGAGTATCCCAGCAGTCGGTGGAGCGTACGCGCGGCCGGCGGCGCGTCGGCCAGGGCGCGATCGGTCGGCCCCGGATCCCGAACCCCGGCCAGGCCCGCCTGCAGCGCGTCCCCCAGCCGCCACGCCGCCTTGCCTGTCGGCGCGGCCAACGCGATGTCGCGCGGTGCCACGCCCAGGCGAGCGAGCGTTCGGACCAGCGCGACCACGATTGAGGTCTTGCCCGTGCCGGGCCCGCCCGAAACCAGCGTCAGCCGGCCCACCGCCGCCACCGCCACCGCGGCGCGCTGCTCGGGCGACAGCACCAGCGACGCGTCGCCGCGAAAGGTCGGTCGCTGTGCCAGGTCAGCCAACGCCGCGTCGACCGCGCTGCGCCGCGTGGCGTCGTCTTCGCCCACCAGGCGAGCCGCGAGCGCGTCGGCGAGCCGGCTCTCGGCCTCGAGCAAGCGGTGGTGATAGAGCGCGTCCCCGATGCGCACCAGTGGTCGGAAGGCGGCGGAATCACGGCCGATGAGCGACGGGACCGCCTCACTGCCTGCCACCCGCAGGGCGCGCTCGACCCAGGGGTCTGCTTCATCCTGCTCCTCGACCGGCAGGCGCAGCAGAGCGGCGAAGCGGGCGCGCAAGTGTGTCGGGTCGAGGGGCGTCCGGGTGCTCCCTTGGGCCACGTCGAGCAAGGTGGCGAGCGTCAGCAGTGTCAAGGCTCGGGAAGCGTCCGCCTCGAGCGTCGGCGCGAGCGCGACCAACTCCATCGCGAGCGTCGCGTGGCCCGCGTCCAGGTTGCAGGCCAGCGCGCCCGCCTCCAAGCCCCGTGCCCAGACCTCGTCGGCGTCCGGCCTCAGGCCCAAGTCGAGGCGGCGAAAGCGTCGCCAGGCGGCGTCCGCGGGTGGTGGCGGGCGCGTGACGCTCGGAACGCTCGCAGCGTCCCCGTCCTTCGCGGCGTCTGGGGCGTCGTCGTGGCCGATCACGCGAAGACCTCCCGACGCAGCGCGTCCTCCCAGGCGATCACAGCGTCCCACGACGGCCGCGCCCAGAACACGCCCTCACCGGGAGCGGCGTCCGGCCCCATGCCGCGCAAGAAGACATACAGATAGCCGCCGAAGCGTTGGTCGTAATGCTCGGCGTCTCGCACCCCGAGGAGGCGCACCAACGCCAGCGTGTAGAGCCGGGCCTGCAGGTCGTAGTGCTCCGCCACGTGCGCGCCGATGGTCGCGGCGTCATAGCGGCGCAGCTGGTCGCTCTTCCAGTCTGCCCACCACGTGCGCCCGCCGTGCTCGAAGGTGAGGTCGACGAAGCCCTTCACGAAGCCTCGCTCGACGCGCCACGCGGGCCCGTCGGACAGGTCGCCGCCGCCCGGCGAGGCCCCGGAGCCGGCGCCGGCCAGGTCCGCCAGCAACGGATGGCCGGACTCGGGCACCGGGAACAGGAACTCCATCTCGCGCAGCTCGCGACACCGGAACAGACCATCCACGACCGTCTCGCCCAGGGGGAAGGCGCGCGTGAGCGTCTCGTGAACCAAGCGCTGGCCGACGGACAGCCACCGCGGCTCCACGTCGTGGCGACGCATCGTGGTGGCGAACGCGTGCTGCACCTCGGGGCGCGCGGCCCAGTCCTCGAAGGGCGCGTCGAGGGACGCGAAGTCGAGCGCCTCGATGGCCTCGTGCAGGAAGCGCCCGACATGGCGCCCGCCCGGCAGGGCGTCGTCGCGCGCCTCGGCCGCGCTGCCCAGATCGAGCTTGAACTCATCCACGTCGAGTGGCGCTTCCTCAGCCGCGCGCGTCTCCTGCGCCTGCTTCATGCGCGTGTAGCTCGTGACCACCAGCGGAGCGTGGGTCGAGCGCGCCCGAGCGTAACGGTCGTCGACCGCGGGCGGGGTCAACAGCCCCGGCGGAGGCGTCCAAGAGGCCAGCCCCGCGAGCGTCGCGCCGTCGTGATCGTCCGGCGGCGGCCGAGCGTCGACGGGCTCGACGCTCAGCGCCGCGGGGTCCTCGTCGAGGAGCGCGGACAGGCGACGGTTCAAGGGCTCACAGGTCCCGTTCAGCGCGCGGGTCGTCTCGATCCAGGGCAGGTAGAGGCGCGCCGCCGCCCGCGTGACCGCGACGTAGAGCAAGCGTTGATCCTCGCCCCGCGCCTCGGCCTCGATCTGATCGGCCGCGGCGTCCAGCGCCGCCTTGCCGATGAGCACGCGGCGCGCGCCTGCCGCCGGAGGGTCGGTGCCTGCCAAGGCTCGCGGGTGAATCACCTGGACCCGCGGCGAGAAGCCCGGGGACCACCCGCCGTAGAGACACACCACGGGGGCCTCGAG
>CALBMW010000062.1 GCA_937896275.1 uncultured Myxococcales bacterium | reverse complement strand
ACCGGCGGCGTGTAGGGCGCAGGGGCCGCGAGCGGCGGCCGCGACGCCAGCGGATCGACCTCCGCCGACGGCCCCGACGTCGGCGACGACATCGGCGTCGGCCCGCCGCCACACGCCGCGAGCGTCAGCGCCAGCGCCGCGCCGCCCCATCGCATCGCGCCCCTCATTTCACCGCCCCCTTCGCCGGCACGACGTGCAGCGTCGCCCGGCGATCCCGCGTCAGCAGACCCGCGGCCGCCGCCCTCAGCGCCGCCGCGTCGAGCCCCGCATAGCGCGCCAGATCCTCGGCGAGGAAGTCGGCCCGCCCCAGCAGTGACTGATAGGTGTTGAGCTGCGAGGCCCGATTCGCGACCGACTGCAGGGTGGTCACGAGGGTGGTCTCGGCCTTGGCGCGCGCCCGCGCCACCGCGTCGTCATCCATGCTGGTCAGCGCCTCGTCGAGCGCGGCCTCGAGGGCCGCCTGCAGCGCTTCGACCGTCACCCCGGGCCGCGCCGTCGCCCAGACGACGAACTGCGATCCCAGCCGCCCCGACCACTGCCCGGCCACCACGTCCTGGGCCAGCCCCTTCTCATAGATGAGCGCCTGCTGCAGCCGACTCGCCTTGCCGTCCGCCAGGACCGACGCCAACAGATCCAGCGCCGCGTCCCCCGGCTCGAAGTGCGCGGGGCTCTGCCACGCCAGGATCACGCGCGGCTGATCCACCCGATCCTCGATGGCCGTGAGCGCCGTCACCGCCGCCGGCTCGGGCGCGCGCGGCCGGGCGGGCTCGGTGCGCGGCGCCTTGCGGGCCGGCATCCACCCGAACGCGCGTCGAATCTCGGCCTCCGCCGCGGCCGGCTCGAAGTCCCCCGCCACCACCAGCGAGGCGTTGCCGGCCACGTACCAGGCCGCGAAGAAGTCCTGCACGTCGCGCACCGCCGCGGCCTGCAGATCCTCGTGCGATCCGATGACCGGGTGGTGATAGGGGTGATCGGCCGGATACAGCAGCGCGGGCAGCTTCAGGTCCGCCACGCCATAGGGGGTGTTCTCGGTGGTCTGCCGCCGCTCGTTGCGCACCACGTCGCGCTGCAGATCGAGCTTGGCCTGGTCGATCTCGCCCCCGAGCGCGGACAGCCGATCGGCCTCGAGCCACAGCAGCAGCGGCAGCGTGTGCTTGGGACCCACCGCGTAGTAGTCGGTGCGATCCTCGCTGGTCCAGGCGTTGTTCCACGCGCCCTCGGCCTCCATCCACTGGTCGAACTTGCCCTGGGGCACGCGCACGGTGCCCATGAACATCAGGTGCTCGAACAGGTGGGCGAAGCCGGTGCGACCGGGACGCTCGTCCTTCGATCCGACGTCGTAGTTGATGTTGACGGCGACCAGGGGCACCCGGTGGTCCTCGTGCAGGATGACCACCAGCCCGTTCTCGAGCGTGAACGTTCGATGCGGGATGTCCACCGTGGGGGCCGCCAGGAGGGCGACGCTGAGGAGGGAGTACAGCATGGGCGACAGGGTGCGCCGACCGATCGCCGGGAGCAAGCCCCTGCTGGCCCGGCCGACCGCCCGCTCTCTCCGCTCACCGCGGGCGTCGCGGCCCACCTGCGCGCCGTCGCCGCGGCGGGCACCTGGTACTTCGTCGTCGACCGGCCGCCGCGACCCGCCGGGCGAGTATCTGCTGCTGATCGTCGAGCGCGGGTGACGCGTCCCGCCCGCGGTGCCAGACTGACGCCCCGCAGCCCCACGGAGGTACGCCGTGACGCCCGCCCGCTCCCTCCTCGCGTTCGCGCTCGCCCTGACCGCCTGCGATCCCACCGACGACGAACCGGACGTCGACGCCAGCGCCCCACGGGCCGACGCGGCCGCCCCCAGCGCCGACGTCTACCAGCCACCGCCGCAGGTCACGTGGCAGTGGCAGCTGCAGGGTGATCGCCTCGGTGCCAACTACCCGGTCGACCTCTACGACATCGATCTCTTCGACCAGGACGCCTCTGCCATCGCCGGCCTCCAGGCCGCCGGACACCACGTCCTCTGCTACTTCTCGGCGGGATCGAGCGAGAACTGGCGACCGGACTTCGGCCGCCTGCCCGCCGCGACCTTGGGCCGCCCGCTGGACGACTGGGAGGGCGAGCGCTGGCTCGACATTCGCGCCGACGCCGTGTGGCAGGTGATGGCGGAGCGCCTCGATCTGGCACGCGAAAAAGGCTGCGAGGGGGTCGAGCCCGACAACGTGGACGCCTGGGACAACGACACCGGCTTCCCGATCACCGCCGCCGATCAGCTGGCGTTCAACCGCCGGCTCGCCGACGGGGCGCACGCGCGCGGCCTGGCCATCGCCCTCAAGAACGACGGCCCGCAAATCCCCGACCTTGTTGCTTTCTTCGACCTCGCGCTCAACGAGCAGTGCCACGAGATGGGCGACTGCGAGGCGCTTCGGCCCTTCGTCACGGCGAACAAGGCCGCCCTCAACGTCGAGTACGTCGACTCGGCCGAGCAGGCTGCGACGCTGGCCGAGACGGTGTGTCCCGCCTCGGCCGCGCTGGGTCTGAGGACCCTCATCCTGCCTCTGGAGCTAGACGATCGCTTCCGGGTGGCCTGCGACTGACTGGACGGCCGCGACCGCCGACCCCACGACCGGCACCGCGCCCGGCTGGCCGAGCGTCCGCAACCAGCGGTAGTGCGAGGCCAAGGCCAAACGCACGCTGGGCGTGGGCGTGTAGGGCTGATCGTGCTTCGCGGCCACCTCGGCCACGATGCGCGAGATGGCCGGGTAGTGAACGTGGCAGACCCTCGGGAACAGATGGTGCACAGCCTGGAAGTTCAGCCCGCCCATGTACCAGGTCGCCAGCGGGTTCTCGGTGGCGAAGTCGATGGTGGTGGCCAACTGGTGCCGCGCGAAGTCGAGGTCGACCGGGCTGCCGTCGGCCGAGGGCTCGAAGTAGCGTGCCTCCTCGACGCAGTGGGCCATCTGGAAGGTGGCGGCCAGCACCACCCCCTGCACGAACTGCGCGACGAAGTAGAAGGTCAGCGCGAGGGCGACCGGCTGATACATGATCGGCAGCACGAGCGCCCAGCCGAAGAAGATCACCCTGCCGGCCCAGAAGGCCGCGGCCTTGCCGCCGGTCGGTCGGTTGAACGCGTAGGCGCCGATGCGCCCGCGAGCGATCTGATAGAAGTCGTCCCACCAGTGCCACTTGATGGTGATGAAGCCGTACAGCGGCCACATGTACAGGTGCTGCCAGCGATGAAAGCCGTACCGCGGCGAGCCGGGCGCCAGCCGCGCCAGCGGGCCGATGTCGACGTCGTCGTCGCTGCCCACGACGTTGGGGTAGGTGTGGTGCCGGACGTTGTGCTTCTCGTTCCAGACGTAGCTGCTCGCGCCGATCAGATCGATCACCCACGCCATCGCCGCGTTGACCCACTTGTGGTCCGAGTAGGCCTTGTGTCCGCCGTCGTGCATGACGCTCATGCCGAGGCCGCCGGTGGAGAGGCCGAGCGACACACCCAGGCCCAGCGCCCCCAGCCAGCCGACGTCGAGCGTCAGGAAGGCCACCAGCGATCCCAGCCACCAGGCCATGATGATCGCGGTCTTGAGATACATCTTCCAGTGATCGCGCGGGCGTTGTCCGCTGGCCTCGAACCAGGCGTCCACGCGCTCCTTGAGCTCCGTATAGAACGGCGACCGGGTGTCGAAACGAATTCGAGCGTCCTTCATCGATCTCCCCAAGGTCAGGGTCCCGTCGCCAGCGGAGCCGGAGTGGTCGTCAGCGACAGGCAGAAGGTATCAGGGACACACCGCGGTGGCGGTCACACGTGCGTCGAGGCGCGTCATCGTTAGGTATCGGAAATGTAAGGGCGCGACGTCTTCCGGAGAGCGCGAGTGACCAGGCCCGCGCCGGTCGTCGGGCGCTCACTCTCCGTTGGCCGCCTTCAGCGCTCGCTCGAACCCCTACCCGTGGCGCGCGCGGGTCGGCATTCTGCTGCGCAGAAGCACCCGTGAGGATCCAAATGCGCCGCCTGACCTGCACGGTGTCTCTGCTCCTGAGCCTGCTGGCCGTCGGCCGAGCGCGCGCCGCGGACCGGTGGACGGACGTCGCGCCGGGCGTCCGCTGGCTCGCCCGCAGCACGGGCACGCCCTGGCGCATCGACGCGCTGGTCGTCGATCTGTGCCGCGGCGGCGTGCGCCTTCGAGCGACGCGCGAGGCCGAGCATTGGCGCACCGTGCCCTCCTTCGCCGACCGCGTGGGCGCGCTCGCCGCCGTCAACGCCGACTTCTTCAGCTACGACACGCACCTGCCCACCGGCCTGGCCATGGGCAACGGCGTGGTCTGGCACGCCGACATGGGCGGATCCGGCGAGGTTCTGTTCGGCGACGACCGCGCCCTGCTGCGCCCCCCCGGAAACGTCGAGGCGCCGCCCGCCTGGGCCCGCGAGGCCGTCGCGGGCCGCCCCCTGCTGGTGGACGGCGGCGAGGTACAGGCCGCGTTCAACCGCGCGGACTGCAGCGCGCGCCACCCGCGCACCGCCATCGGCCTCTCCGCCGACCAGCGCACCCTCTTCCTGGCGGTGGTCGACGGGCGGTCGGCGGCCAGCGTGGGCATGAACTGCCGCGAGCTGGCCACGTTGATGCGCGACCTGGGCGCGGCGCGCGCGATGAACATGGACGGCGGCGGCTCCTCGACGATGTGGATCCGCGGACAGGGGACTGTCAACACACCCTCCGATGGAAGCCCCCGTACGGTCGCCAATCACCTCGCGGTGCTCACCGGCGACGGTGGCCCCCGCGCCTGTGCGTTCGACGTGGCCGAGGTGGTCGAGCAGGCGGCGCTCGTCGACGCTCCCGGCTCCACGGACGTGGACGGCGACGGCCGCGCCGATCTCTGCGGGCGGGCCGCGAGCGAGCTGCGTTGCCATCCCTCCACCGGCGACGGCTTCGGCCCCCCATGGCGCGTCGAGGCCCTCGCCGACGCGCACGGCTGGAGCGACGTGACCAACTACGCGACCCTCCGCATGGGTGACCTGGACGCCGACGGTCGCGCCGATCTGTGCCTGCGCGCCGACGCCGGCGTGCGTTGCTGGCGCTCGACCGGCGAGGGCTTCGAGGCCCTCCCCGCCGGCCCCGCCTGGAGCGACGCCCTGGGCTGGAAGGACGCCCGCTACCACAGCACGATGCGCCTCGCCGATCTCGACGGGGACGGCCGCGCCGACCTGTGCGCCCGGGCCCCGGACGGCGTCGTGTGCCACCGCTTCGATGGCGAGCGCTTCGGGCCCGCCCTCGACGGCCCTGATCTCACCGACGCCGCCGGATGGGGAAAACCTCAACATTACGGTACTTTACGCATGGAAGACCTGGACGGGGACGGCCGGGCGGACCTTTGCGCGCGTGCGGCGGCCGGCATGCGCTGCTGGCGCTCTCGCGGCGACGGCTTCGGTGCCCGGATCGACGGACCGGCGTGGAGCGACGCGGCGGGCTTCGGGGATGTCTCGGCCTGGAGCACGATCCGCTTCACCGACGTCGATGGCGACGGCCGCGCCGACCTCTGCGCGCGCACTCCAGAGGGCTTCGAGTGCCACCTGTCCGACGGCGCCGGCTTCCCCACGCAGGTCATCGGCCCCCGCTTGGGCGACGACTCGGGATGGGGCGACCACGACAACTATGGGACGATTCGTCTGGGCGACGTCGACGGGGACGGCGACCTGGACCTCTGCGCGCGCGCCAACCGCGGCATGATCTGCTGGCCCTTCACCGGCGACGGCTTTGGCGAAGGCATCGACGGCCCGGCTTGGAGTGACGACCAGGGCTGGGGCGAGCCCCGCTACGACACGACGATCCGCTTGGCCGACGTGGACGGCGACGGCCGCGCCGACCTCTGCGCGCGTGGGCCGGACGGCTTCGTCTGCCATCACGCGCGCGACGGCGGCTTCGGCCC
>CALBMW010000061.1 GCA_937896275.1 uncultured Myxococcales bacterium | reverse complement strand
GGGCTCGGGCGCCGGGATCGGGTCCGGCGGGGGGGCAGGCTCGGGTGCCTCCGCCACGGCCGGCGCGGGGGGCGCGGCGGTCTCGTCGAGGTCCATCTTGGAGGGCACGGGCACAGCCAAAGCGACCGCGTCGCCCGAGGCGCCGGGTCGGGGCACCGTGATCGTGATGCGCTCGCCCTTCGCGTCGGCGGTGATGCGGCTCACCAGCTCCGCCGAGGCGGGCTGCTTGAGGCGCACGCGCAGGATGGCCGCCTTGCCGCGCTGCTTGCTCGGGTGCAGCAGCGTGCGCTCGATGTCGGGGTCGGGTGTGTCGATCCAGCGGCGCGTCGTGCGCAGGCCAGGCAGCGTCAACGTGAGGACCGCACCCTTCGACACACGACCCGCGCGGAAGTCGGCCACGTCGACGGCCGCGCTGGCGTCGATTGTGAACACCAGCGCCTCGGGCGTCGCGCTGAAGCGCACGGTGCGAATCACGGGCGAGGCGGCGCTCGCCGGGGTCAGGCCGAGGGCGCTCAGGGCCGCGAGGGCCAGCAGGGCACGACGGATGTGCATGCGAGCAGGGTGCGGCAGGGCTCTCACCGTGTCAAAGCCGCTCACCCTGCGGTCAGCCCCTGGCCCCAGCGGGGGGCCGCGAAGCCGAGCGGGTGGTCGAAGGTCTCGGGCGCGGGGCGCGCCAGATCGGCCACGGTGCCGGTCCAGGTCATCGGGCTGCGCGGTGGCCTCGCCGGGCGCTGCGCGGGGCGTCCTCGGCCGATCAGCCGGAGCGCGGCCGTGATGACCGCGTCGCGCTGCGGCGGCAGGCACAGCAGGGCGTCGACGTAGGCCATCTGATCGAGGGCCAGATCGCCGGGCCGGTACTCGGTCAGGAGCACCGTCGGGACGTCGGGCGTCAGGGTCTTGATCCGGCTGAGCAGCGCCAGGCCGGGGCCCTCGCGCAGCCGCGACGCGGTCAGCACGAGGCGCCACGGTCCGCCGTGACACAGGCTCCAGCCGTTGCGCAGGTCGCGAACGCCGGTGACGTCGCAGCCGGTCGCCTCGGTGAGCCAGTCGCTGAGCTGGGCGGCGAGATCGCGGTCTCCGACGGCGAGCAGCACCCGACCGGGGTGCGCGCGGCGGCGGCGCGGTGAGCGTTTCATGTCGAACCTCGGACGGACGTTCCCCTCGGTGCGGGCGAGGGCAAGCGCCGTGCCAGCGGGCAAGAGAGGGCCATCGCGCTCGAGATGCGCCGAAACGTCAACGAAATGGCGATGATGCGCGGGTCGACTGACGCTCGGGAGGTGCCCAGGGGCCGGACCTCGTCGTCGCGGCGTGCGCGCGCGGCGGCCGGTCGCCGGACCCTGGTCAGTCGGCTTGGAAGCGGCGCGCCGGCAGGCGGTAGGCGTCGAGCGAGATGCGGCGCAGCAGCAGGTCGCGGGCGTCATGGGCCTGCAAGCCGAACTGGTACACGATGTCGTCTTCGTGTTCGTCGCACAAAACGAAGTACATGGCCTGCAAGCCGCCGTCGAACCACGTCGTGAGGTGATCGGCGCGCTGGGCCTGCCACGACGTGACGCCTTCGACGAGATCGGGGGCGAGCTTCTTGTAGGGCTCGATCGCGCGGCTGCAACAGAGGACGACCGGCCCGCAGGCCGAGTGATCGTCGGTGTCGCCGTGCTTGTGGATGTACACGCCCGCCTTGCCCTCGTCATCGAAGGGCACCAACCAGGCGGACTCGCCAGGATCGGGCCGCTTGCGACGCGTGACCTTCTTGATCTTGCGTACCATGGCGCGACTCTAGCTCGGGAGGCGCCGTGCCGCCACGCACCTTGTTCGATCTCGAGACCCCCGCGGTGGTGGTCGACCTCGATCGCCTCGAAGAGAACCTCGCCGAGATGGCGGCGCTGTGCGCGCGCCACGGGGTTCGCCTGCGGCCGCACGTCAAGTCGCACAAGTGCGTCCCGCTCGCGCGGCGGCAGCTGGAGCTGGGCGCGGTCGGGCTGTCGGCGGCCAAGGTGAGCGAGGCCGCGGTCTTCGCTGCGGCGGGCGTCGATGACCTGCTGGTGGCGTATCCCGTGGTGGGCCGCGACAAGATCGACGCCCTCGGTGGGCTGTCCGGCGCCGTGGCGACCCTGGTGGACGACGCCGCGGCGACGGACGCGCTGAGCGCGGGCTGGTCGTCGTCGCGTCGGCCGCTCGACGTGTTCGTGAAGGTGGACGTGGGGCTGGGGCGGGTGGGCGTGCCGGTCGAGCGGGTCGAGTCGGTGCTGGCGCTCGCGCGTCACGTCGAGCGGTCACCGCGCCTGCGCTTCGCCGGGCTGCTCACCCACGCCGGGCACGCGTATCGGGCGGCAGATCCGGCGGGCGTCGAGGCCGTCGGCGTGGCCGAAGGGTGCTCCATGGTGGACTTGGCGGAGCGGCTGCGCGCGCGCGGCCTCGAGGTGCCGGCGGTGTCGGTGGGATCGACGCCCACCGCCCGGGCCGCGGTCGCCGTGCCCGGGGTCACGGAGCTGCGGCCCGGCGTCTACGTCTTCAACGACGCGCAGCAGGTGGCGCTGGGCGTGGTGCCCATGACGCGCTGCGCGCTGACCGTGTGGACGCGCGTGGTCAGCCGCCCCGATCCCGGCCGCGCGATCTGCGACGCCGGATCGAAGACCTTCAGCAGCGATCGCGGCGCCCATGGCACCGACGGCGTCCCCCACGGGGTCGCGCCGGACGCACCGAGTTTGCGGCTGGTGGGGCTCAGCGAGGAGCACGGCTGGCTCCGCGCCACCGAGGGCGAGGCGCCGGCGCCCGGTGCCCACCTGCGGCTGGTGCCGGCGCACGCCTGCGCGGTGGTGAACCTGGCGCGCCGCCTGTGGGTCGTGCAGGGGGAGCGGGTGGTGGACTGCTGGTCGGTGGACGCCGCGGGGTGCGTGCAGTGAGGCGCCGCGTGGTCGCGCGGATGCTGTGCGCGTTGCTGCGCGCGTTGCTGCGCGCGTTGCTGCGCGCGTTGCTGCGCGCGTTGCTGTGGACGATGGCCCTGGCCGGGTGCGCCGGGGGGAGCGCCCCGCCAACGGCGATCACCGACGCCGCCCCCTCGCCACAAGAGCGCGCCCGGGCCTTCTACGACAGTCAGCCGATCTACCTTCGGCCCGTGGTCGACACGCCGGTGCCCGCCGGCCTGCCGGATCTTCGCGCGGCCACCTGCGGGGTCTGCCACACCGAGATTTACGCCGAGTGGCGGATCTCGACCCACGCGCGGGCCTGGATGGACGACGCCCAGTTCCAGGCCGAGCTGGCCAAGTCGCGCAAGGGGAAGGACGTCGGCTGGATGTGCGTCAACTGCCACACCCCGGTGGTGGCCCAGCTGCCGCGGCTGGTGACGGGGCTCGTCGGCGGCGATCTGGGCCGTCCGGTCTACGTCGACAACCCTGCCCATGATCCCACGCTGCAGCTCGAGGCGATCACCTGCGCGACCTGCCACGTCCGCGACGGCGTGATCGGCGGCGTCTACGGCGACGGTGAGGCGCCGCACCCCGTGCGCGTCGATCCGGGCCTGCGCACGGTGGACGTGTGCACGCGCTGTCACCAAGCCACCGCGACCTTCCCCGATCAGAACCTGGCCTGCGTCTTCGATACGGGTGGCGAGCTGGCCGCGGGCCCCTACGGCGCCGAGGGATACACCTGTCAGCGCTGCCACATGCCCGAGGTGGACCGCCCGCTGGTGGTCGGCGGAACGCGCGTGCGCACGACGCGTCGGCACTGGTTCGGTGGCTCGCTCATCCCCAAGCGGCCCGACCTCGAGGCCGAGATCGCGCCCCTCCGGGCGCACTTCCCCGAGGGGCTCGGCGCGGCCTGGGTCGACCCCCCGGCGACCGTGGCGCCCGGCGAGGCGGTGACGGTGACCTTTCGGGCGCGCAACGAGGGGGCCGGGCACCGGCTGCCGACCGGCGACCCCGAGCGCTTCATCCTGCTGAGGGCCCAGGCGATTGGCCCCGACGGCGCCGTGCTGGCCGAGCAGGCGGTGCGCTTCGGCCAGGTCTTTCAGTGGAGCCCGACCGTCAAGAAGCTGGACGACACGCGCCTGCATCCGCGCGAGGCGCGGGACTATTCGCTCCGCTTCACGGCGCCCGCCGCGGGGGCCGTCCGGCTGGCGCTGAGCGCGTCCAAGTGGCGGATAAGTCTGGAGAATCTGAAGTATCACCAGCTCGAGGGGCGCTACGTCGCGGGGCGAGATTTCCTGGACGTGCGGCACACCGTGACCGTGCGCTGACGGGCGCTCACTCACGGACCCAGGAGCGGCAGGAGCCACCTGGGTGCCCGGCAGGGTGGCGGGGACGATCTGGTGGCACCGGGGGTGGCGGAGGGCGCCCGAAGTTCCTATCCTGGCCGGCCTCGGCGACTGGGTGTTGAGCCGACCGGGTGACGCGTGAGGCGAGCCGCCGATGGTCCGCCGCACGGTCGGCTGATGGCGGGGTGGGCGCCGCGGCCACGGACGCGGGGCTCTTGAAGCAGGCCTCTTGAAGCAGCAGCGCGGACGGCGCGAGGAACCTGGGAGTAGGACGATGGCCAGCGGTGGGCGCTTCCTGTGGCTCTTGATGCTGGCCTCGGCCCTCGGGGCGTGCGACGACGGGGCGGCAGCGCCTCCCTCGGCGCCCGACGCCGCGAAGGCGCCCGACCAGGGGGCCTCGCGCGACGGCAGCGTCGACCCGGACGGCGCCTTCGACATGGGTCGCCGTCGTGACCGAGGGGTGGCGCCCGACGACATGACCGTCGTCGACGTCGCGCTCCCGGACCGGGGCGTGGCGGTGGACGTCGGCGTCGACGTCGACCTGGGCGTCGACCTGGGCGTCGACCCGGGCGTCGACCTGGGCGTCGACCCGGACGAGGGCCCTCCCGCGGACGTCGGTCCAGACGCGCTTGCGCGCCCCTCGCCGAGACCTGCGACGGTCGCGACGAGGACTGCGACGGGACCATCGACGAGGACCTCGACGCGCCGCAGGCAGCGCTGACCGTCGGCGTCTGCGTCGGCGCGGCGCAGGTGTGCGCGGGGGCCGACGGGTGGGCCGAGCCCGACTACCCCGCGATCGACGGCTACGAGGCCACCGAGGTGACCTGTGACGGTCGGGACAACGACTGCGACGGCCTCGTCGACGAGGATTTGACCGGTCCGCCGGCGGCGCGGACCGACGGCGTCTGCGCGGGCGCCGTGCAGGTGTGCGCGGGGGCCGACGGGTGGGCGGCGCCCGATTACGGCGCCCTCGACGGTTACGAGGCCGCCGAGGCGACCTGCGACGGCCGCGACAACGATTGCGACGGCGCGGTCGACGAGGATCTCGACGCGCCGCCCGCCGCGCGCGACGTCGGCGTCTGCGCCGGCGCGGCGCAGGTGTGCGCGGGCGCCGACGGGTGGGCCGAGCCCGATTACGCCGGCCTCGACGGCTACGAGGCCAGCGAGGCGACCTGCGACGGCCGGGACAATGACTGCGACGGCGCGACCGACGAGGATCTCGCGGCCCCGCCGGCGGCGCGGACCCACGGCGTGTGCGCCGGCGCGACGCAGGTGTGCGATGGGGCCGGCGGCTGGGTCGAGCCCGACTACGCCGCCCTCGATGGCTACGAGGCCGCCGAGGCGAGCTGCGATGGGATTGACAATGACTGCGACGGTGCGGTCGACGACCAGCTCGCGCCGCCGCCGGCGATGCGCACTGTCGGCGTGTGCGTGGGCGCCGTCCAGGTGTGCGCGGGCCGGTGGACCGAGCCGGACTATGGCGCCATCGGCGGCTATCAGGCGGTCGAGACCACCTGCGACGGGCGCGACAACGACTGCGACGGCGAAGCCGACGAGACGGCGCGCTGCCCCGTCGGTCAGGCCTGTGATCTCGGCGCCTGCGCCTGCGTCGACGCGGCCCAGACGCCGTGCGGCCCGGTGTGCGCCGACCTGCTCACCG
>CALBMW010000060.1 GCA_937896275.1 uncultured Myxococcales bacterium | reverse complement strand
CGGCGCGTGGGGCCGCACCCCAGCCGGTCACTCGGCCGCGCCCTCGGCGGCGGGCGCCGCGGCGGGATCGGCGGGGGTCGGCTCGGCCGGCATCGCACCCTCGGCCGGCATCGCACCCTCGGCCGGCATCGCACCGTCGGTCGGGGTCGCGCCCTCGGCCGGCGCCGCTCCTTCGGGTGCAGGCATCCCGTCCGTGGGCTCACCGCTCGGCGCGGGCACCATGCCACCGCTCGGCGCTGGCGCCACGCGCTCGTTCTCCGGCGTCAACGCCGGATCCACCGGCGCGGCCTGAGGCGTACTGGGGTGCGCCTTCTCGCGAGCGACCGCGGCCTCCAGCCGAAGCTCCGCGACCTGCGCCTCCTCGTATCCGTGGATGCCCTGGAGCGGATCGAGCAACCCACGCGTCCAGACGTCCGTCAGCGTGAAGATGAAGAACAGCGCCACGAAGATCAGGCCGAACACGAACGCGAGGCTGTTGAGCCGCTCGTCGTAGAGCAGGTGCATGAAGAACATCGCGACGAGGCTGGCCTTCACCGTGGCCACCGCCATCGCGATCAGCGTGTTGGCCGCGCCGAAGTGAACCTGCGCGAGCCCCACGGTGAGCGCGGTGAGCACCAACAGCGCGCCGAACACGGCGAAGTACACCGGGATCGGCGTGACGTGGTGGTGCCCAGTGGCGTGCGCGTCCGCGGGGTCGTGGGCGTGGTCGTGAGCGGTATCCTGGCTCATCGGGCGCTTCCCTTCACACCAGGTAGAGGAGGGGGAAAAGGTAGATCCAGATCAGGTCCACCAGGTGCCAGTAGAGCCCACCCAACTCGAGCGGCGTGTAGTACCCCTCGTAGAAGTGGCCCTTGCGCGCGCGCAGCATGACCCACGTCAAGACGATCATGCCGATCACCACGTGGATGCCGTGCAGCCCGGTCATCAGGAAGTAGACGCCGAAGAACCGGTGCGCGTTCGGGAACGGGATGCCGTCGAAGTGGTAGTAGGAGCCCGGCAGGGTCCCCACGTGGAACTTGTGGCTGTACTCGAAGTACTTCACGACCAGGAACGTGGCGGCCAGCAAGATGGTGACGAAGAGCAGCCCCACCATCTGGCGGTTCTTCTCACCGTTCTTGTTGGTCTGCGCGGCGCGGACCGCCAGCGCCACCGTGAACGACGAGGTGATGAGCACCAGGGTGTTCACGGTGCCCAAAACCACGTCGAGCTGTTTGGAGGCGGCCGACCACATCTCGTGGTTGGTCGACTTGATGATTGCGTAGGCCACGAACAGGCCGCTGAACAGCAGCACTTCGGTGACGAGGAACAGCCACATCCCCAGCTTGGCGGAGCTGGACTCTTGCCCCGCCGAGTGGAAATGCTCTGCGACTTCGTGCTTGACGATGCTCATCGTGCGCGCGCGCTCCGTGCTCAGGCCTTCGCCGGGCCGTCGACCGTCGTGGGGAACTCGTAGGGGCCTTCCTGCACGGTCGGGATCTCATGAAAGTTGTGCTCGATGGGCGGCGACTGCGTCGCCCACTCGAGGGACCGCGCGCCCCAGGGGTTCGCTCCGGCCTTGGCACCCGTCCGCAACGAGGCCAGCAGATAGCCCAACATCAGCAGGAAGGACGCCCCGATGAACCAGGTGCCGACCGTCGAGATCTGGTGCAACTGCTGGAACTCTTCGACGTAGTTGTAGTAGCGGCGCGGCATCCCGCGGCTGCCGAGGATGAACTGCGTGAAGAAGGTCACGTTGAAGCCGATGAAGAACAGCACCGACGAGATCGTGGCCAGCTTCTCGTTGTACATGCGGCCGAACATCTTGGGCCACCAGTAGTGCAGGCCGCCGATGAAGGCCGTCACCGTGCCACCGACCATCACGTAGTGAAAGTGCGCCACCACGAAGTAGGTGTCGTGCAGGTGGATGTCGGTCCCCATCGTGCCCAGGAAGATGCCGGTCAGGCCGCCAATCGTGAACAGGATGAGGAACTGCAGCGCCCACTGCATCGGCGCGCGCAGGTCGATGGAGCCCTTGTAGAGCGTCGCCGTCCAGTTGAACACCTTGATGGCCGAGGGGATGGCCACCAAGAAGGTGAGGAAGCTGAAGACCATGCCGGCGTACACCGACTGGCCGCTGACGAACATGTGGTGGCCCCACACCAGGAAGCTGATGACCGCGATGGCGATCGAGGACAGCGCGATGGCCCGATAGCCGAAGATGGTCTTGCGCGAGAAGGTCGTGATCAGCTCGCTCATGATGCCCATGCCCGGCAGGATCATGATGTAGACGGCCGGGTGGCTGTAGAACCAGAAGAAGTGCTGGAAGAGGACCGGATCACCGCCGAGGGCCGGGTCGAAGATGCCGATGCCCATGGTGCGCTCGAGAGCCAGCAGCAGCAGCGTGATCGCCAGCACCGGCGTCGCCATCACCTGAATGACCGCCGTCGCGTAGATGGCCCAGATGAAGAGCGGCAGGCGGCCCCAGGTCATGCCCGGGGCGCGCATCTTGTGCACGGTCACGATGAAGTTGAGGCCGGTGAAGATCGACGAGAAGCCCAGCACGAAGGCGGCCATCGTCATCATCACGACCGGCCCGCTCACGGTGGCGCTGTAGGGCGTGTAGAAGGTCCAGCCGGTGTCGACGCCGCCCGAGACGATGGCGAACAGCGCCATGCCCATCCCGGTGCAGTAGATCCAGAAGCTGGCCAGGTTCAGCCGCGGGAAGGCCACGTCCTTGGCGCCCAGCATCAGCGGCAGCACGAAGTTGCCCAGCGCGGCGGGGATGCCGGGGATGATGAACAGGAACACCATCGCCAGGCCGTGCAGCGTGAACATGCGGTTGTAGGTGTCGGCCTCCATGATGGTCTTGCCCATCGTGAACAGCTCGGCGCGCACCAGGAGCGCCGCCACGCCGCCCAGCAAGAAGGCCAGCAGCACCGCGACGAGGTACATCACACCGATCCGCTTGTGATCGATGGTGTACAGCCAGCTCCAGATGCCCTTCTTGGCTCGCAGGTAGCTGATCTCTTGTTCGCCTTCGTGGACGAGGCCGGCTTGGGTCATGGAGCTCATCGAATGCCTCCTCTCACTTCAGCGACTTGATGTAGGCGATGAGCGCGCTGATCTGATCGTCGGTCAGCTGCCCCTTGAAGCTCGGCATGGCCGGTGGATAGCCTTCGACGATCTTGGCGTTGGGATCCATGATCGACTCGCGGATGTAGTTCTCGTCCACGGCCACCGCGGGGCCACCCGTGATGGGCTCCTGCTTGCCGAACACGCCCTTGAGCGAGGGCCCGACGAGGCGGGTGCCGTCGACGGAGTGGCAGGCGTTGCAGGTCTTGGAGGTGAAGAGCTCGGCGCCCCACTCGACCGGGTCGCGACCCGCGCCCGTTTGCCCGGGCCACATGCCCTGCTTGTACATCTTGTCGAACTCGTCGGCCGGCAGCACCTTGACGGTGCCGAGCATGCCCGAGTGACTGGTGCCGCAATACTCGGTGCAATAGATCTGGTGCTCGCCGGGCTCCATCGCCTCGAACCAGACCGACGTGTAGCGGCCGGGCACCGCGTCCGCCTTCACCCGAAAGTCGGGCACGAAGAAGGAGTGCAGCACGTCCTTCGACGAGATGAGCATCTTCACCGGCCGGCCCGCCGGCACGTACAGCTCATTGAGCGTCTGCGTTCCGTTGCCGTAGGCGAAGCCCCAGCTCCACTGCTGGGCGCGCACCTCGATCTGCAGCGCGTCCCCCGGCGCCACCGACTGGTGCAGGAAGAGCCTGAAGCCCCAGGCGAAGCAGACCACGAGCAGCACCAACGGGATGAAGGTCCACGCGGCCTCGATGACGGTGTTGTGCGCCACCTTGGACGTCGCGAGCTGGTCGTCGCTCTTCCGGCGATACCTCACCACGAAGTAGACCGTCGCCACGGTGATCCCGACGAAGAAGATCACGTTCAGCCAATAGATGAAGTCGAACAGACTGTCGCTCGCGGCGGCGACGGTCGACGACTGCGGCGGCAGCCAGAAAGAGCCGTTCGTGTCAGCCATTCACTCCACTCCGCAGACCATTCTCGGGTCCGCTGCCGCCTGCGCGGTTCTGCTCGAAGGACGCCTGGCTCAGGCGACGCTCGCGGCGCCAGAAGACGAACAACATCGCGCCGATCAGCAGGATCGTGAGCACCCCGCCGGCGCGCATGATGCCCCAGATGTAGACCCCGTATTTCCGGCTGGCGGGGTCGTAGTGGTAGCACCGCAGGACGAATCGATCGAAGGCGCTGCCCAGCTTCCCCTGCCCCGCGTCGACGAGCGCCAACTCGAGCTGCTTGGGCGGGAACTGGATGCCATACAGATAGCGTGTCAGCTTTCCGTCGGGCGACAACAGGAAGATGGCCGCGCCGTGCGCGTACTCCATGCGGTCGGGGTCATAGCGAAAGCCGAAGCCGACGGCCTGGGCGAGGGCCTTGATGTCGTCTCGCTCGCCGGTCAGAAAGTGCCAGCCCGCGGCGGCGTCGGCGCGGCCCAACTGCTTGATGTAATTGGTCTTCTTCTCGCGCGCCAGCTCGGGCTTCTCGCGCGGGTCGATGCTGACCGTGACGACCCGGAAGTCCTCGCCCGCCGTCCACTTGATGCCCTGCATGCCCTCGACGAGTCCGTTGAGGATCATGTTGCAGAGCATCGGACAGTTGAAATAGACGAGCGTCAGGATGACCGGCTTGTCGTCCTTGAAGTACTGACCCAGCGTCACCGCGCGCCCCTCTTCGTCGACGAAGGGCAGATCCATCGGGACCGACGATCCCAGGTTCTCGATG
>CALBMW010000059.1 GCA_937896275.1 uncultured Myxococcales bacterium | reverse complement strand
CGGCCTCGAGGACGAGGCGGCCGCCATCGACGCCGCCATCGACGCGACGCTGGCCGATCTGCCCGCCGCGGTGGACAGCTCGGGGCACGTCGCCTGGTGGCCCGGCGGTCGCGGCAGCGTCGCGCTCACCGCCTGGGCCGTGCACCTGCTGGTCGAGGCCCAGGCTGCGGGTCGCACCGTCGACGCCGAGCTGCGCCGCCGGCTGATCGCGACGCTCGGGCGTGCCCTGCGCAGCGACCACGACCACTTCGTCGACGGCCAGTCCTGGTTCGAACGCTCGCTGGCGCTCGAGGCCATGGCGGCCGCGGGCGCCCTCGACGACGCCTACTTCGCCGAGCTGGCCCGCAACGCCGGGCTGCTGGGCCACGAGGGCCGGGCCCGCGTCGTCCTGGCCGCCCTGCGCGGCGGGCGCGGGGACGATCCCGCGGTGAAGGGGCTGGTCGCCCAACTGGAGAAGGGCATCGTCGAGCGCCGCCACCAGGGTCGCCTGGTCTACGCCGGGCTGGTGGGCGAGGCGCCGCGCAGCGCGATCATCCCGCCCGGCGAGGTGCGCGCCCTCGGCACGGTCACGCTGGCGCTGGCCCGGGCCGGCGCCCCCGCCGAGCGCATCGACCGGCTCACCGAGGCGCTCCTCTCACTGGGCGGGCCCGAGGGCTGGGGCAGCCCCCACGCCGACGCCTTCGCGCTGATGGCGCTGGCCGAGCTGGTGGGTCGCGACGCCAAGGCGCACGGCGTCGCCGGGCAGGCCGTCTACGAGGATGGCGCTGCCGCGACGCTCTCGGTGGGCGAGCCCAGCGCCGTCCTCCGCCGCGAGGCCCCGGGCGCCACCTTCGGCAAGGCGACGCTCCGCAGGACTGCGGGCGATCGCACCCTGATCGCGCTGGTCACGACGCGCTACGTCCCCGCCGCCGACGGCGCCGATCAGCCGGCCGTGGCGACGGGCTTCGCGGTCGGCCGGACGGTCGCGCCCATCGACGCGACGGGTCACGCCAACCGGCGGATCTCATTGGAGAAACCGGGCGAGACGATCGCGCTGAAGCAGGGCGAGGTGGTCGAGGACTCGCTGCAGGTGGTCAGCGCGCGCGACCAGAGCTACGTCGTGGTCGAGCTGCCGCTGGCGGCGGGCCTCGAACCCCTCGATCCAGGCCTGGCGACGGCGCCGCCCGAGGCCCGGCCGTCGGCGTCGCTCACCCGCCCCGCCGACTTCGTGCAGTTCCTCGACGACCGCGTCGTGTGGCACTACCAAGCCCTGCCCAAGGGCGCCTACACCTTCGCCGTGCGCGCCCGCGCAACGGTGGACGGTCGGTTCACGCAGCCCGCGGCGCGCGCGATGGCCACCTACCACCCGGCCGTACAAGGCCGCTCGGCAGGCGCCCGCGTCGAGGTCGCGCCGTGAGCACGCCCGCGGCGTCGCGCGGGAAGGTCTGGCGTCGACGCCTGCTGCGCGCCGCCGCCGTGAGCCTGGCGCTCGGTGCTGGCCTCGCCGGGCTGCTGTTGCTCGTCACCCGCGACCGGGTGCGCCTCTTTGCCCCGGCGCCGACCGTGCAACTCGTCGACCGGATGGGCCGCTTCCTCGGTGAGCGCTCGGTGGACGACCGCCTTGGCTTCTGGCCGGTCGATCCGCTGCCCCCGCGCGTGGTCGCCGCCACCCTCGCCGCCGAGGACGACGACTACTTCCAGCACGGCGGCGTGGATCTGCGCGCCGTCGCCCGCGCTTCGTGGCAGAACCTCCGCGCCGGTCGCCGCGTCTCGGGCGCCTCGACCATCGCGATGCAGGTCGCGCGCATGCAGGATCCCGGGCGGCGAAGCTGGCGCAACAAGCTGCTCGAGTCGGTGACCGCCGAGCGCCTGATCCAGGTCTTCGGCCACCGCGCCGTGCTGGCGCACTACCTGCGCGTCGCCCCCTACGGCAACAACATCCATGGCATCGGCTACGCGGCGCGTCGCTACTTCGACAAGCCGGTGCGCGACCTGTCATGGGCCGAGACCACGTTCCTGGCCGCGCTGCCGCAAGGGCCGGGCCTGATGAACCCCTACCGCGTCACAGGCCGCGCCCGGGCGGTCCAACGGGCGCGTCATATCCTCGATCGGCTCGCGTCCGCCGGGCAGATCGACCCCCTGGCCCGCGCTCAGGCCGACGCCGAGTTGGGTCGCCTCGTGCCGCCGCCCGCGCCGGTGCGCCCGGACGCGACGCTGCACCTGGTCTTCGCGCCGGAGCTGACCCCGGCGGGCGATGCCGCCGAGCCGCGCCTGGTCACGAGCATCGATCTGGATCGCCAGACCGAGACCCAGGCCCTGCTCGCCCGCCACGTCGAGCGCCTGCGACCCCGCGGAGAGCTCAACGCGGCCGCGGTCGTCGTCGAGCTCCCTTCCGGACGCGTGCGCGCCGCGGTCGGCTCGACCAACTGGCACGACGCCGCTCACGACGGCGCCGTGGACTACACCCGCACCCGGCGCGGCGCCGGCAGCACGCTCAAGCCCTTCCTCTACGCGACGGCCCTCGACCGCGGCGTCATCGCGCCCAACCTGCCGCTCGACGATCTGCCGCGCCCCGGCGACGACGTCGCCAACGCCGATCACCGCTTCCTGGGGCCCATGCTGCCGGGCGCGGCCCTGGCCAACTCGCGCAACGTGCCGGCGGTCGACCTGATCGAGCGCCTGGGCGTGCCGGCCTTCGACTCGACCCTGCGCGACCTCGACCTCTACGGCGACGCCACCCTCGCCGAGCGCTACGGCACCGGGCTGGCCCTCGGCGCCGCGCCGGTGCGCCCCTTGGACATGGCGCGGGCCTACCTGGCCTTGGCCGGCGACGGCCGCGCCCGCCCGCTCCGCTGGCTCGAGGACGACGCCGAGCCCCCGCCCGGTCGGCGCGTGTTCACCGAGGGCACCGCCCGCCGCGTGGCTCGATGGCTGAGCGATCCCATGTTGCGCCTGCCCTCCTTCCCGCGCGGCGGGCACGGTGACCTGCCCTTCCCGGTCGCGATGAAGACCGGCACGACCCGCAACTACCGCGACGCCTGGACGGTGGCCTGGACCGAGCGCTGGCTGGTCGTGGTGTGGATGGGCCAACCCTCGGGCCAGCCCACGCGCGGCGTGTCCGGCTACCGCGGCGCCGCGGCCGTCGCCCACGACCTCATCGCCTCGCTCGACAGCGCCCACAAAGACGGCCTGGACGACGGCCGCCTGCCCCCCCCGGCCGGCGCGCGGCCCTACCGACTCTGCGCCCACTCCGGCGCCCGGGCCACCGAGGCCTGCGAGCACACCACGACGCTCTGGCTCGACCAGGCGCCCACCGAGGCCTGCCTTTGGCATCGCCGCGTCGCGGTTGATCGCCGCACGGGTCGCCCCGCGACCGACGCCACGCCCGCCAGCGCGCGCGAGACCCGCACCTTCCATGCCCTGCCGGCGCGCTACCACGCCTGGATGCGCTCGGTCGGCCTCGACGCCTCACCGGACCAGCCCATGGTCGCGGACGCCGAAGCCGTGCAGCGCACCCCGCGCGTGCGTGTGGTCGCGCCGCGCGCCGACGACCACGTGCTCACGGACCCCGAGGCCAGCGATGACTCGGCGACCCTGCGGCTGGCTGCGGTGGTCGATCCGCCCGTGCCGCAGCTGGTGTGGTTCGTCGACGGCGAGCCCTTCGCGGTGGTGGACCACCCCTACGTGACGCGCTGGCCGATCGTGCCGGGCGAGCACACCTTCGAGGCGCGGCTGCCCTTCGCGGTGGCGGGGTCGTTGCCGGTGAGGGTATTGGCGAGGTAGAGGCGCGCTGGGCGCCTCACCGGTGCGGCCCGACCGCGGCGCTCGTCCCCGCGCGTCCAGTCCGTGGCCCGCCCCATCACCTCGCCACGGGTCAGGCCGCTGCCGCCCGCTTCACCTTTTTTGGCACCTTCGCCTGCCGGTCGGCCTTCCGTGCCATGTCAGCCGCCTCGCGCTTGGTGCCCACGTAGGGCACCTGCGTCCCCAGGATCTGGTCGAACCACGGCCGCGTGACGCACCAGTTGCAGTTCTGGTCCGGCCCCATGTGGTGGTCGTAGTGCCACGGCAGGTGTTCGCGCGCCCAGGCCGTGTCGAGGTGCGACTTCTTGTGCTTCCGGTAGTACTGCGCGCTCGAATACCAGAGCGTCCCGATGAAGAAGGGCGCCACCGGGAACAGGGGCGCCACCAGCAGCGCGCCGCCGGCGAGCGACGCGACCTCCTTCAAGCGCGGCGTGCTCTTCCAGAATGGCTTGGTGTAGTCGGGGTCGAGGTGATCGCTCCGACGCACGCTCCGGTGGTGGTCGTGCCAGTGGAAGCTCCAAAACGACTCACGATGCTTGCCACGCCCATGCAGCCAGTGTTTGTGAATCCACCACTCGCCGGCGTTGGCGACGATGAGCCCGACGGGGATGCCGATCATGGTGTTCCTCCTTGCTGGCGCCTCGACGACGTAACGTGACCGTACGGTCGCACTATTGTCGGGCCCGGCGCTGGTGTCAAACGACCGCGCCGCGTATCGTCCGCCCATGGCCGAGGATATCGCGCGAAACCGCATGCCGCCTGCGCCCGAGGTGCCCGCGACGCCCGACGCCGACGTGCTCGACCCCACGCCCCCGCTCATGCGCCCCGGCCCCGAGGGCGGCAAGCGCGCGCTCAATCGCCAGAAGCGTCTCGCGCAACTTCGCGCCGCCGCCCTGCCGCTGTTCATCGAGCAGGGCGTGGAGCGCGTGAGCATCGACGACATCGTCCAGGCGGCGGGCGTGGCCAAGGGCAGCTTCTATCGCTACTACCCCGACAAGGAGGCGCTCGTCGAGGCGGTGATGCACCCGGTGCGGGCGGCCGTCGAGGCGGCGATCGAGGCCTGCGAGGGCGCGCTCGAGCGTGCTGACACCTGGGCCGCGGTGGTGCTCGCCTACCAGGCGCTGGGGCTCGCCCTGGCGCCGGCCTTCGCGGAGCATCAGGACGTGGTCTTGCTCTACCTGCAGGAGAACCGCGCCCCCGACGTGGGCGCCCGCCGGCCCATCCGCGCCCTCGCACGGCTGGTCGGCGAGCGCGCCGTCGCGTTGACGCTCGTCGCTCATCGTCACCGGCTGCTCCGCCCGATCACGCCCGCCGTGAGCGCGCTGGCCGTCGTCGGCGCCGCCGAGCGCCTGCTCTTCGAGGTGCTCGATGGCGGCGCTCTGGACGATCCGCTCGACGCGGCGGCCTCGCTGGTGTCGATGGTCCTCGACGGGCTGAGGGATTCGGTCACCTCCCCGGCCTGACCCCGCGCCGACGGACCCGCGCTACACCCAATCCCGTTCGGGTCGCAGCCCTCGGCGATGACTCACCCACGCCGTCCCGGCGGCGGCGAAGCGCCACGGGGCGTCGCGGTGCTCGGGCCGCGCAAAGTCGATGCCCACCCGCGGCCCCACCAGCAGCCCAGCGACCGGATCACCCTGCAGCACCTCCAGCCCGCTCGCGGGGCCGAGCGTGGCGCTGTCGAGGCTGCGATCCACGCCCAGCGCCTGCGCGACCTCGGCAAC
>CALBMW010000058.1 GCA_937896275.1 uncultured Myxococcales bacterium | reverse complement strand
CGTCAGCGTCGCGCTGCAACACCACCGCGGCCGGCGCCCCGTCTCCCATGTCGCGCAGGTACATGAGACGCTCGGCCTCGACCCGCAGCGGGGTCAGCGGCGCGCGGCGCAGGGCCGGCAGGCAGCGTCGCAGCCGCCCCAGCCGCGCGATCTGCGCCTGGGCGGCCTTCTCGTTCGGTGTGCGCTCGCCGTCGAACCGCATCGGTCGCCGATTGTCGGGATCGCTCGTCCCCGGCATGCCGAACTCGTCGCCGTAGAAGAGGATGGGCGCCCCGGGCACCGTCAGCGCGAAGGTCTGCGCCAGGAGCAGCCGCTGGTAGGGCAGGGCGTCGTCCGGGATGCCCGGCGGATCGGACCACGCGTCGCCGCGCTGTCCGGCCGCCTCGCTCAGGAAGCGCGTGACGTCGTGGTTGCCCACGAAGACACCCATCACCGCGGTGCTGCCCGCCCAGGCCGCGTCGCTCTCGACCCACGCGTCGAACAGATCCCAGAGCGGGCCGCCCTCCCACGCGAAGGCGCGTCGCGTCGCCCACATCAGTGGGAAGTCGAAGGCGCCGTCCAGGCCGTGCGGGCCCAGGTACCACCGGATCTGGTCCCAGCCGTCCGCCCCGGTGAAGTCCTCGCCCAGCAGGTAGTGGCGGTCGCGCAGCTTCTCGCGCTCGCGGTGCACCCGCGCGGTCAGGTGGCGCGTGACGAAGCGCGGCATCATCGGCACCGCGTCGATGCGCAGGCCGTCGAGGTCGAAGCGCTCGATCCACCACATCGCGTCGTCCACCTGCGTGTCGAGCGTCTCGACCTCGTCCCACGAGAGATCCGGCAGGTAGCGCGTGAACCAGCAGGTCTCGATGTGGCTGAACCAGGGGCAGCTCAGGCTGCCGCAGGCGCACGGGGCGTTGAACCAGTCGGCGTGGCGGGTGAAGTAGGGGTGCTCGGTGTGCACGTGGTTGAGCACGATGTCCATCAACACCCGGATGCCGCGCGCGTGGGCCTCGGCGACCAGCGCGTCCACGTCCTCGGGCGTGCCGAAGGCCGGCTCCACCTCGCGCGCCGCCGACGGCCAATAGCCGTGGTAGGCCTCGTAGCGGGGGGGGCCGCCCTCGACGCCGGTCCACAGGCCGCCGGGGTTGCGGTTGAGGGGCGAGATCCACAACACGTCGACGCCCAGCCGCTCGAAGTAGCCGTCGCGCAGGCGCCCGAGCAGGCCGCCCAGGGTGCCGCCCATGCGCTGCCCGGGCGGGCGCAGGCGGTCGGCGGGCGTGAAGGGCGCCTCACCCGCGAAGCGGTCGGTCATCACCTGGTAGATGAGGGCGTCCTCCCATCGGAAGCGCTCGGCCTCGTGCCAGAAGGGCGCCTCGAAGGCCTCGGCCGCGCGGCCCGCGGCGTCGGCGCCGGCCAGGCTCAGGTGGTACTTGCCGAAGGGCAGGGGACCGAGGTCGAGCACCACCCGATCGCCACCGGCGCGCGCGATGAGCCGATGCTCGGCGCCGTCCACGCCCCGCGCCACGGCGCGCACCGAGGCGACATCGAGGCCGGCCGCGTCGTCGAGGCGTTGGAGGGCCACCTCCAGATCGGCCGAACGGTGTTCGACCAGCCGAAACGCGGGCGCGCTGCAGTCGTCGACGTAGGCGCTCGACCAGTCCTCGCCGCCGTGGCGGGCGCTCAGCGGGCTGGTCTCGTCCATGAAGGGGCGTCCGTCCACCTCGATGCGGTACAGCGTGTGGCCGGGCGGGGCTGCCAGGGTGGCGTGCCAGACGCCGTCGTCCCCCCGCGTCATCGGGTGCTGCCGCGCGTCGTAGCCGGAGAAGCTGGCCGCGACGCCGACGAATGCCGGGAAGCCGATGGGCCGGAAGCTCACCCGCAGGTGGCAGTCGCGCAGCTCGAAGAGGAGCGTGGGCGCGGCCTCGTCGTCACCCGCGTCGCAGCCGGTCAGGGCCGCGGCCAGGGCCAAGAGCCAGGCGGCCCGGTTCACCGCTGGGCCGCCGGCACCAGGATGCGGGCTCCGCGCGCCGGGACCATCACGGAGAGGCGTCCGTCGGCGCCCACGGTCGACGCGTCGCCGCCGCCGAGCACGTCCACCAGCTCAGTGCCCGGCGCGAAGCCGGTCTGCATGGCCGTGCCAGCCTCGGCGGTGATCGACGGGTGGCTGTCGTGGGCGTTGATGACGACCAGCGCGCGCTGCTCCCCGTAGGCGCGCTCGAAGGCCACGATGCCGGCGTCCGCCTCGTCGCCGGTGTGATCGGTGGACCAGCGGAAGGTCACGTCACCGCGCCGCAAGGCCGCGTATTTCTTACGCAAACCGATGAGGCGCTGCACGTGCCGGAAGGTCTCGCCGTCGGTGCGGAAGCCGCTCGACCACATGTCCTCCCGGTTGCTGGGATCGGGCCCGCCGGCGAAGTCCTGCTCGGTGCCGTAGTAGATGCACGGGACGCCGTCGATGGTCAGCAGGTAGTCGAGCGCGTTGCGCAGCACCCGGACGTCGGGGAAGCTCGAGAGGAAGCGGGGCACGTCATGGTTGTCCATGAAGTGCACCAGCAGCTGCTGACTCGTCAGGCCCACGCCCTCGCTGTCGGTGGGGCCGTCGACCTTGGGTCGATCCCCGTAGCGCGGTCGGCCATCGACCAGCCCGCTGCGCGCCTCGTACAGGCGCTGGATCTGGCGGGTGGGGGCGCCTCGGCCGAACACGCCGTCGAACACCTGGAACTTGGCCGAGAAGTAGAAGACCGAGTCGACGCCCTCGCCGTGGGTGTAGCTGCCGAGCAGGTCGTCGTCGCCGTCGAAGGCCTCGCCGAACATGAAGAAGTTGCGCTTGCCCAGGCGCTTGGCGTGGGCGCGCATCGCCGGCGCGAAGATCTCGAAGAACCCGGGCTCGACGTGCTTGAGCGTGTCGATGCGGAAGCCATCGAAGCCGGCCACCTCGATCCAGTATTGGAAGACCCTGACCAGCGCCTGGCGGACGTCGTCGCGCTCGGTCGCGAGGTCCTTCAGGCCGCCGGGGAAGTCACCCAGCATCTCTTGCTCGCGCACATAGTCGATGGGCGGTCCGGGGCTCTCCCACACGGTCACGCGCCCCTTGCGGTGGTACCAGCGCGGGTTGCGAAACTCGGGCGGGTTGGGCGGCGTGCGGTTGATCGTGGGGTCGTTCACCCACACCAACGGCGCCAGGCCGTTCTCGCCCAGCGAGGTGTAGCCCTGCACGCCGCGGCTGTCGTATTCGGGGTCCCACTCGCTCGAGCGCCGCAGGCTGCTCGGCTGATCGCCGTTCTGGCTGCCGGCGCCGGGGCCTCCGCCACCGAAGAAGACGATGTCGGGCTGACCGTTGCGGTTGATGTCGTAGTAGAACAGCTGCCCCACGTGGTTGGTGACGATGTCGAGCACGACCTTGAGGCCGCGGTCGTGGCAGGCCTGCACCAACTGCTGCAGTTTGCGCAGATCGCCGAAGTGGCGGTTCACGGCCAAGAAGTCCTGGGTCCAGTAGCCGTGGTAGCTGGCGAAGCCGGCGTCCGACTCCACGTTCCTGACGACCGGGCTGATCCAGAGGGTGGTCACGCCGAGGGCCTCGATGTAGTCGAGGCGCTCGATCAGGCCTTGCCAGTCACCGCCGTGATAGGAGGCGTCCTTGCGGTAGTCGACGTTGTAGTTGTTGTTGGGATCTCCGTCCTCGAAGCGGTCGACGACCACCTGATAGATGATCTCGTCCCGCCAGTCCGAGACGAGCGTCTCGTGCGAGACCGTGGGATCGACGGTGACGCAGGCGCTGAGCGCGACGGCGGCCCACAGCAACGCACGCGAGCGCTGGACGACGCGGAACATCAGTAGCCTCCTCCGCGGCCGAACCACCACTCGGCCCGCGCGCCGATGAAGTGCACGGTGCCGTGCGCGGCGCGCGGATCATCGGCGGCGTAGCGATCCAGGGCGGCCTGATTCAGCAAGGAGATCGAGTAGATGAGGCGCAGCTGCGGGCGCGTGTAGCTGCCCGGGTCGTCGCCGAAGGTCAGCGCCGGCACCAGCGCCAGCTGCACGACGCGCGCGACGGCCTGCTCCTGCGTTCGCGGGTTGAGGCCGTTGGGGCGACTGGCCTGGATCGAGGCCTCGACGCCGGGCGTGAACAGGCCGTAGCGCAGCATGGGGCGCACCGCGGCGGCGACGTCCTGGCGATCGTCGAAGTCCTCGTCCTCGCCGTCGGCGTCCACGAACAGCCGGGCGTAGCCGCCGTACATGACGGCCAGCCGACCCACCTCCAGGTTGCCCGAGAGGGCCACGCGGTATTCGCGCGCCGCGACCGAGCGGCGATCGTCGTCCAGGCTCTGCGGCACGCCCAGCTCGTCATAAGCGGCCAGCCCGCCGGCCGCGCGCAGCCACACGTTGAGGTGGTTGCGACCGTCGCCGAGCAGGTTCCACAGGCCGTACTGGGCGCCCACCAGCCAGCCTGCGTCGTCGGGCAAGTGCTCGGTGGTGGTGACGCTGCCGTTCACCGAGCGGTCGGCCGCGGGCAGCCCGTGCAGCTCGGCGTACAGGCGCACCTTCTGCCCCAGCGCGCCCTCGGCGCCTCCGTAGCGGTGCTCGACGCGCAGCGCGAGGATGCTGCGCTGCCGGTCCACCTGAGCGACGTCCTCGGCGCCGAAGTCGTTGGCGGGGACCGCGACCTGTTGGGTCTGGAAGGGATCGTCGAGGCGATTGAGGCCGAAGTGCAGCGAGGCGTCGAGTCGCTCGCCCCGCCAGCCGACGCTGGCGCCGAAGGTGTTCAGGTCGTCGAGGGGCCAGAAGTCGAAGAGGTAGACGTCGTCGCCCCGGTCGAGGCGGCTGCCGATCCAGGTGTAGAGCGGCGTGCCGAAGAGCCGCGACGCCTCGACGAAGGCCTGGCGGATGGCCAGATCGGCGTCCCAGCGGCCGTCGTAGTGAAAGAAGCTGTCGCCCAAGGCCACGGTGATCAGCGTGACGACGCGGGCCTCGGGCGAGGTCCACGGGCGGTAGCCCCAGTCCAGTTCGAGGTAGTTGCCCTCGTTGAGGCGCGGCGCGAAGGGCACCACCGCGGGCTGCTTGCCGAGGCCGCCGCCGTCGGGATCCAGGGCCAGGCCGACCCGCCCGTAGGAGCCGAACCACGAGGCCGCGTCGTCCGCGCGCGCCGCGACGGGCAGCGCCAGCGCGAGGGCTGCGGCCAGGGCCAGCGCGGCGCGCCGATCAGGACGGGGTCGTGGCCAATTCGTCGCGACGGGCCGCACGCGCGCCTCCCGGGGCATCGAGGTGTCCCGCGTTCCTAGCAGGCGGCGCGGGGACCTGTCACGCGCGTTCGCTGATTGCGTGACTCAGAAGTGCGTTGCGCCTGGTTCGGGCTATCATGCGCGGCATGCGATGGCGAACCGTGACCGCGCTTGGGGTGGTGCTCTGGGGCTGCGGCGGCGACGCCGGTACCACCCGCGGTGCCGGCGACGTGGGGCGCGGCGGCGACGCCTCGCTGGACGCGCGCCTGGCGGTCGATCGCGGGCCGCTCGACGCAGAGCCGCCC
>CALBMW010000057.1 GCA_937896275.1 uncultured Myxococcales bacterium | reverse complement strand
CCCAGGCCGCGGGCGGCCGGTTCAGCAGCGCCGCGCAGACGACGACCGCCGCGCTCCGCCTGCTCGCCGGGGCGGGGGCGACGCCCGCGAACGGGGCGCCCTTCGCCGACGCGCACCTGGCCGACGGGACGCGCCTGCACGTCGCCTTCGCGTCGGTGGGCGGACCGTACATCACGCTGGACCGCCCGGCGGCCGGCGCGCGTGATCTGGACGCGCTGGTGGGCGCCGAGGTCCTCAGCCGCAACATGGCCACCTTCCTGCGGCACGCTGTCGAGATCGGCCGCGCGGTGATCGTGTCCAGCAACGACCTCGAGGCCCGCCTCGAGTTGATCGGCGCGCTGCTCGACGAGGGCGCGGGCGATCTGCGGGTGGTCGTGGTCGAGGGCGGTGGGCGCCTGGGTGGTCGCGCCAACGTGGCGACCCTCTGCGGGGGTCCGGGGGCCGACAACCGCACCTTGGTGCAGCAGGCGCTCAAGATGCGGCCGGACCGGCTGGTGGTCGCCGACGCGCGCGGTCCCGAGACCTTCGACGCGGTCAGCGCGATGGCCGGTGGTGTCAACGGCGGCATCATCGGGGTCGACGCCGAGTCGCCCGAGGACGCCCTGGCGCGTATGGCGCGGCACGCCAGCCTCGCCATCAACGCCGCGCCCGATCGCATCGACGCGATCGTGCGCGACGGCGCTGACGTCCTCGTGCAGTTGCTCCGCTACGCCGACGGCCGGTCCTGCGTGACCCAGGTCTTCGACGTCGATGGCGATCTGCACGAGGTCTTCACGGGGCACGGTGGCTTCCGATCGACCGGGCACGTCCCGCGCTGGTTCACGAACGCCCAGAACCTGGGCCACGCCGTCGACCCGGGTATCTTCCGCTGACTCTGCCGGTGCTGAGGCAGCCCCACCGTGTACATCGTCGTCGTCGAAGATGAACGCGGCGCTCTGGTGAGCGAGCACGCCCTTTTCGAAGGGCGCCTCACCATCGGACGCACCCCGGACAACGACATCGCGCTGCCCAGCAACGCGGTCTCGCGGCGGCACGCCTCGATCTTTCTCGAGGGGCTGGTGGCCTACATCGAGGATCTGGGCAGCGCCAACGGGGTGCTCCTCAACGATCAGCGGGTGCGCGACGCGGCGCCCATCAACGAGAGCAGCCAGATTCGCATCGGCGAGTACCGGGTCTTCCTCGAGAGGGCGACCGGCAAGCTGAAGCCTTCGCAGAGCGGCATCAGCACCGCGATCGTCCACCCTGAACAGGCCCACGGGAAGTTGGTCGTGGTGGCCGGTCCCCACGCAGGGCGGGAACACCTGCTCTTCGAGCCCATCACCTGCATCGGCCGCACGGACGAGAACGACATCACGCTCCCCGACGTGTCCGTCTCGCGGCATCACGCGCGGCTGAAGCGCCAGGACGACGCCAGCTACGTCGTCACCGATCTCGACTCGAGCAATGGCACGCTGCTGCAAGGACGCCGCATCCACCAATCGGCCCGCGCGTGGCACGGCGACCGGGTGCAGTTCGGAAACGTCGAGTGCGTGTTGGTGGATCCCTTGGGAAAGGGACGCGGCCGGCGCCCACCGAAGCAGTACGTCGTGGTGGCGCTGCTGGTGCTCGGTGCCGCCCTGCTGGGCGCCCTGGTGTCGCTGCTGCTGCTGAGCTGAGCCGCGGGCGCGGCGCTCAGGGTGCGCTCAGGGTGTCGCGGGCTTGGTCGGCGCGGCGGTCAACGCGGCGTCGGGGGCCGGCACGATGCCACCGAGGTCGACCAGCTTGTCCTGCATCTTCACGAGCAGGGCGCCGAAGCCATCCTTGGCGATGATCTTGTTGAACTGCTCGCGGTAGTTCTCGACCAGGCTCACCTCGTCGATGACGATGTCCTCCGCCACCCAAATCTTGCCGTCGCCGGTGGCCAGGTGAAAGACCAGCTCGATCTCTGCCTTGCGCGTCTTGGCGATCGCCGTGACGGAGGCGGCCTTGCGCCCCTTGGCCTCTTCGGCCTCGTAGACGACCGTGTAGTCCTCGTTCGCCGAGCGCACGCGCTTGAGGTAGTTGTGGAAGACGAGCTCGCGGAACAACGCGACGAAGCGCGCGCGCTGAGCCGCGTCGAGCGTCGGCCAGTGCTTCTGGAGCGCCCGCTCGCTGAGCTTCTCGAACTCCATCACTGGATTGATGATGCCCTTGAGCTTCTCGTTCGCTGCGGCCTCTTCCGGCGTCGCCGGCTTGACCTGCACCGCGAGGACGTCCCGAACGGCCTGCACCTGGGCCTGGAGGAAGTCGGTGGGCGGGCCCGCGTGGGCGGTCCCGACGGCCAGCCCGACGCAGGCCACCGCCATCCAAAAGGTCCGCTTCATGCTGCTCTCCTCATCGGGGTCAGGGCGTCGGGAGGGTTCGATGGCCGCCGCGACGCCCGGGTTTCTGCCCTATTCATCATCAGGGGCGGGCACGGCCAGCTCCACCCCGACCGTGCGCGACAACCGCGCCGTCGCGAGGTTGAACTCGTAGATCGTCTGATCGTATTTGAGGCGCGCCTTACTGTACTTCACCAGCGCCGTGAGGACCTCCTCGGCGCTGGTATCGAGCCCGGCGCCGAAGTTGAGGGTCTTCGACACCAGCAGCGCCTTGCCGGCCCGCATCGCCAGCTCGCGCAGGTCGACCTCCTGGCGGCGGCGCTCCATCTCCGCTGCCCGCTCGACCACCTCGAGCCGCACCTTCAAGCGCAGCCCGTCGCGCTGGGCCCTCTGCTTCTGTAACGCGGCCTGCGCCTCGCCCAGCTTGCCGACGAGGACCGCGAAGTCGAGGCTCACCTCGGCCCCCAGCACGACACCCCAGCTCAGGTAGTTGTAGTTGTCGTTGGCAAAGGGATCGGGGCTGTCCTCGGCCGTGGTGCCCTTGGCGAAGCCGAAGCCGCCCACGAGGGCCACATCGGGCAGGAACTCGGCGCGCGCCAGGTCGACCAGGCTGTCCCTCGCGCGGACGGCGGCCTCGGCGGCGCGCAGATCGGGTCGGCTGACCGAGGCCAGCTCGATGTAGGCGTCGACCGAGCGCGGCTCGACGTGCACCGGCGCCAGCTCGAGCGTATCGAGGCCGAAGGCCTGTCGGGACTCGAAGCCGCCGGCGAGGCGAAGAGCCTCCCAAGCCACCGACTGCAGCGCCTCGGTCTGCAACATGCCCACCGCGAGCTCGACCTCCTCGAGCACGAGCTCGCGCAGATCGTTGCTGGTGAAGCGCCCGGACTCCTTGGCGAGCTCCTTCTCGATCGTGCTCTTGACGTCGGCCAGCCGCGACCGCCCATCGCGCAGCACCTCGAGCGCGCCGTGGGTGAGCTGGGCGCCGAAGTAGGCCCGCTTCACCTCGAAGGCAAGCCCCGAGCGGGCGATGTCGACGCCGGCCTCGCCGATCTCGAGGCCCGCGCGCGCCGCCCGCTGGCCGGCCTCGACCTTGCCGAAGGTGTAGATGGGAAAAGTCACCCGGGCGCTCGACTTCACCAGGATGCCGATCTGTGTGTCCGCGGTGATCTGCTCGTCGTCCTCGATGTCCTGGCCCGGACACGGGATCACCGCAGGCAGACCGCTCGCAGGATCGATGCCGCTGATGCACTCGCGAAGCAGGCGGCGTTCGGGCAGGGGCGCCAGGACGGCGTCCAGCTTGATCGACGGGATCCACGCGTAATAGGCCCGGTCGAACTTGGCTGCGTAGTCCGCCAGCGTCGCCCGCGCGATGCCCATCACGGGGTTGTCCGACTCAGCGCGCCGAAGGAAGTCCTCGAGAGACAGCCGGGGCACCTCGTCGGTACCCGCCCCGGGCACCTCGTCGGCAGACGCCGCGCCCGTCCAGGCCGCCAGTACCGCCACCAGCGTCGCCACCACGGCGAGGAACGCGCGCGGGACGGCGCCAGGCTGGCTCAGCTTCATCGGGCCTTGGTACGGTGCGCGCGGTTCGATGTCAAGCGGGCCGCTTGCGTGACTCCGCGCGTCTGTCTAAGGTCGCCGTGGGTCGGAGGGGGCGTGATGCCGACGGATTACGACAGGGAGTTCGCGCGCTACCGGGAGCGCTTCGACCGCATGGTGGGCGACATCGAGACCGGTCAGTACGGCCGGTTCCGGGGACGCCTGGTGCGGAAACTCGAAGTGACCCAGTTCAGCGCCAAGGTCGACGAGTACATGGCGCTCGGCCAACGTTTCACCCAGATGGTGTCCTCGGGCGACACCATTGACGACGCGTTGGCCGTGGAGCTGCGGGCCGCCGAGTTCGACTTGGTGCTCGAGCGGAGCCTCTTCCTGCCCCTGCCCGGCCTGCAGCCGCGCGACTGACTCGCCCCAGGGAGGCTCCCACCATGTGCCGTTTCCTGCTCGCAGCCTGCTGCCTGCCCAGCCTGCTGTGCCTCGCGCTGCTCGCGTGCGACGACGGCGCCAGCACTACCATCGACGCCGCCCCGACCGACCTCGGACCGGGCGCGTTGGCTGACTCCGGGCCTCGCCCCGACGGCGGCCGCGGCTGCACGCCCCGTGAGGAGAGCTGCAACGGCGAGGACGACGATTGCGATGGCCGAATCGACGAGGCCTTCAACCGGCTGGGCTCGCCCTGCGCGGTGGGGCGCGGCGCCTGCGCGGCCGACGGGGTGTGGCGCTGCAGCGACGACCTTCGCTACGAGGTCTGCGGCGCCGGCGAGGGCGCGCCGACCGACGAGATCTGCAACCTGATCGACGATGACTGCGATGGCACCGCGGACGAGGGCATCAGCGTGCTCATCGATCCCGACAACTGCGGCGCCTGCGGCGCGGTGTGCCTGCTGCAGGACGCCCAGAGCATGTGTGAGGGGGGCGCCTGCCGCCTGGTGCGCTGCAGGCCCGGCTTCGTGGACGCCAACGGCGACACGACCGACGGTTGCGAGTGCGCGCCGGCCGCGGACGGTGAGGAGCGCCCCTGCAACATGCGGGACGACGACTGCGACGGACAGGTGGACGAGGGGTTCCCGCTGGGCGCCGACTGCCGTGAGGGCGAGGGCGTCTGCGCCGCCTTGGGCACGGTGGCGTGCACCGCCGACTTGCTGCTGGCCTGCGACGCGGTCGTGGGCGAGCCGGCCGCCGCGGAGGCCTGCAACGGCCTCGACGACGACTGCGACGGTCGGGTCGACGAGGCGCTGCCGCCCGGCTTCGACGCGGACGGCGACGGCGCGCCGTCCTGTCCCGATCTGGACTGCGGAGGCTGCCCCGACGGTCCCGGCTGCCTGCCCGCCTGCGCTCGTCAGGACTGCGCCCCCGACGATCCGGCGCGCGCCCCGACCCTGCGCGAGATCTGCGACGACGGCGTCGACCAGAACTGTGACGGGCGCGACCCCTCGTGCGTGGTGTACGGGGCGCACGTCGACCGGCTGGAGTTGGCGCCGCCGGGCGACATGCACTGCCGCGACCTGAACGGCGACGACGTGCCCGACAACGCCTTCGGCGATCCCTTGGTCCGGGCGCTGGCGAACCCCGAGATGGCGCGCTACATCGCGGCGGGTCAGCTCTCGCTGCTGCCGGTGAGCGAGGGGCTCGAGGCGCCCATCGACGGCCTCGTCTTCGAGCTTGGCGTCGTGCTGGGGCCGCCGAGCGGACTTCCCGCGAGCTACACGCTGGATCCGGCCTCGGTGGACGCGGACGGCCTTCCGCTGATGAGATTCCCGGGCGCCCGCGTCGACGCCGGGGCGGTGCAGGCCGGGCCCGGTGACTTCATCCTGGCCTTCCCCTTGCCCAACGCCGAGCCCCTGCCCCTTCGCGCCAGCGACACGCTGGTGGTGGCGCGCCTGACGCTGGCCCCCGCGGGCCTGCGCTTCCAGGACGGTTGGCTGTCGGGCGTGGTCACGCAGGAGGACTTCGACCTCGCGGTGGTGGTCCTCAACGAGGACTTCCAGAACCTGGTGCGCACCGTGATCAAGCCGGACGTCGATCTCGACGGCGATGGCAGCCGTGAGGCCTACAGCGTCTGCATCGGTTTCGACGCCACGCCGGCCACCGTGCTCGGCTATCCGGTCCCCCCGTCGCCCTGAGCGGGACCGGAGCATTCGGGCAGGACTGAAAGGGGCTCCCCCAACGGCGGAGGGCGGCCCGCGCTGGGGCGCGCGCGACGAGCGAGGGCTCCCGGCGGTCAGCGCTGAGGGGGCACCAGATCCAGATCCATCTGCCGCAGGGCCTCACGAATGACCAACGACTTGTTGGCCCGCGAGTAGCCCCGCTTCTTCAGCTCGGCGACCAACCCGGCGAGGCGCTGCAGGTCCTCGGTATACAAGGTGGCCGAGATCGCGCTGTAGTGCGTGGGCTTCTCACGCACAGCGCCCTCGGGGGCGCCAGTGTGTCGACGCGGGGCGAAGAAGTCCGCGACCGCCGCCTCCTCGTCGTCGAAGAGACCACGCATGGCCCCAGCCTCGTCGTTGTCAAGCTCCCGGTCGCCCAACGGCCGCCTCCTGCTCAGTGACCTCGGCCTCGGCGCACAGCTCGATGATGCGCTGCACGAGGGCGCGGTAGTCCTCGGACCCATGGGAGTCCGGCGCGTACTCGAAGATCGTCTTCTTGTGGCTCGGCGCTTCTTTCAGACGAGTGTTGACGCGGATGGGGGGCAACACGCGGTCCTTGAAGTAGGAGCGCAGCGTGTTGACCGCCTCGATCGAGATGCGGGTGCGCTGATCGTAGAAGGTCGGCACGACGCCCAGGATGCTGACCGGGTGCAGCAACAGCTCGTTGACCTTCTTCAGCGTCCGCAGGATCTGCTTCACGCCGACGAGCGACAGATAATCACACGAGACCGGAATCAGGATGTGATCGGCGTAGGTCAGCGCGTTCTGGTTGAGCACCGAGAGGCTGGGGCCGCAGTCCATCACCACGAAGTCGTAGTTGGTCAGGCCCGCCATGCGGTCGGAGAGCACCTTGTAGCGGTCGCGCGGGGCCGTCACCAGCTTGACCTCGGCCTGCGCGAGGCTGGTGTTGCTGACGAGCGCGTCGAGGTTCTCGGACACGTTGACGATGCAGTCGGCCGGGTGCGCGCCTTCGACGAGCACATGGTAGATGGTCAGCCGCGCGCTGAGGCCGAGGGAGACCGCCACGTTGCCCTGGGCGTCGAGATCGATCAGCAGCACGCGGTGCCCCGCGTCGGCGAGGCCCGCCGCCACGTTGACGCTGGTGGTCGTCTTGCCGGTGCCGCCCTTCTGGTTGAGGACCGCGATGCGGCGCATGCGCCGGTGGCGCTCGCTCACCTGGTCCATCTCGCTCGTGCGGCACACCGTGGAGCAGAAGTAGCGCACCTCGCCGTCGACCTGCGCCTGCTGATAGGCGAACTGCAACTCGAAGGGAGCTGCGCAGACGCCGCAGACCTTCTCGTTCGCCGCCAACAGGTGCCTCTCGTGGCACCGCTGAGAGCAGAAGTAGTTCAGCGTGTCGGGCAAACGCTGCACCTGGTAGGCGAAGCGTAGCTCGAAGTGTGATTCGCAGACGGTGCAGGCCTGTACGCTCATCGACGCACTCCTATCGCGATTCGGGCGGCACCATCCGGGCAGCACCATCCGGGCGCCCGTGTGGGCCTGCGGGTGCTGGTTCCGTACACCAGCGCACCCTTACGCCCAGGCTCGCTTATAGGTGTGGCCCTCCGCGCCTGTCAACGCTCATGCGCGGCGAAAACGACATCATTTCCAGGGGTCCGACGAGAGGTCGGCCGCCCGAGGCCGCCCTCGGCGCGCTCCGATTCAGCCCCGGTCGGGAAAGGCGTAGCAGACGGTCAGCTCACCGCTGTCGGTCACCCGCAGCAGGATGTGGTCGTCACCGGCCGCCTGGTTCTGAGCCTTGCCGGCGTCGTCGCGATCGGTGCGGTAGATCCCACCCTCGCCCACGTCGGCGATCAGACGGGCGAGCGTCTCGGGGAGCGGCAGGTTCTCACGCTGGCCCGACGAGATGATGGCATAGCGGTAGCCGTCGTCGTTCGGAAAGACCGCGTCGAGGAAGGCCCGCCCGCTGGTCCCTTGGCCGCCGTGGTGGCCAGCCTTCAGCACGTTGGCCGCGAGGGACTGGCCGCTCTGCAGGAGTTGTTGTTCGAGGGTGGTCTGGAGGTCCCCGGTGAAGAGCAGGCGGATGCCGCGGTACTCGATCATCAGGATCACCGAGGCGTCGTTGTCGTCGGTCGCGAAACGGTTCGCGCTGAGCAGGCGCACCGTCACCTCGCGGCCCCAGTTGCCGGTCAGGTGCACCATGGGGGCCGCCGGATCGAGGCCCGTGTCGAAGACCGGCCGCAGGACGTTCTCGGCCAGCATGTTGGCCGTCTGCACGAGGCTCGTATAGGTGCTCGAGTCGGGGGAGTCCTTCCCCGAATCGACGTAGTTGACGACCTGGTAGGCCCGCAGCACCTGCTCGGCGCCGCCGTAGTGATCGATGTCGGGGTGCGTCACGACCAGGTAGTCGAGGCGGTGCCCGGGACCCCAGCCGCTCGACTGCAGGAAGGCGAGCAGGGACTGGGCGCCCTGCACCGTGCGCGGCGGCAGCCCGGAGTCCCCTGCGTCGATCAGGATCTCGCGCGCGTTGACGTCGCGCACGCCCGGGGTGCGAATCCAGGCCGAGTCACCTTGCCCCACGTCCACGAAGGCCACCCACAGATCGGTGCGCTCGTCTGCGTCGGAGGCCAGGCGGAAGGCCTCGAGCTCGTCGGCGGTGCACACGCGCTGGCCCGTCGCGCCGCCGAGCGTGGGGCGTTCCGTGTCGGGGCAGCCGCTGAGCGGCAGCGTCGCGACCAGCGCGGCGCCGAGCACCCACCGCGTGGCGAGCCGCTCTCTCATTGCGCCGCGCAGCCCTCGGAGTGGGCGCCGCCGTTGGCGCAGCGGCCGGGCGAGCTGTTGGATCCTGGCTGCACGTCGCTGTGCTTGGCGAACGCCGCGCCCACGCGATCGGGGTTGCGGTTGGCGCTCACGCCCGACGCGAAGCTGTTCCCTGCGCCGCTCACCATGTCGAGGATCACCTCGCCCCGCTTGAGGGCCAGGCTGATGCCGCGGCTGTTGGCGAAGCCCTGCCCGCTCGCGTCGTGGGTGATGGGATGATCGGTGGCCGGCTCGACCACGACCCGCATGTCGTCCCCGTAGGCGGCCACGGCCCCCCGCGCCGGCAGGCAGCCGCCGAGGAAGATGTACTTGCGGCTGGTGGGCGCGCCGCCCTCGGTCGTGTTGGACAGCACCTCGACGTTGGTCATCGCCAGGGGGCGGTCGGCCAAGTTGACCAACTCGATGTACTCGTTCTCGGGCTCGTCGCCTTCGGCGTCGACCATGACCTCGTTGATGATCAGCTCGCCCGGCAAGGGCGGATCGCAGGCCGATGGGCCCATGTCGGCGCGCACGACGCCCATGTCGCGCGGGGGCGGACCGCCGTCGCGGGGTGGGTTCACGGTGCCGTCGGTGGCCACGCTGCCGTCGCGGGGAGGGCCGCCATCGGGGGGAGGGCCGCCCGGCGCGTCCGCGCAGTCGCGCAGGTAGGTGCCCAGGTTGGGGCAGCGCGCGGGCGACGCCGCGATCGCAGGATCGAAGGCGGTGTGCTGCACCACGCCACCGTCGCCCAGATCGGGGTTTCGGTTGACGCTGACCCCCGGATCGATCAAGTCGTGGCTACCGACGAGCTGGCTGATCACCACCCCCCCCGAGTCCAGCAGGCGGAAGTCGAAGTCGGCCGTGTTGGCGAAGCTGAAGCTCTTGATCTCGGCCACCGGGGGCGAGACGGGCGCCGGCTCGTAGATCCAGCGCGCCGCGTCGGCGTAGGCGGCGAGGGCGCCATTGGCGGGCAGGCAGCCGGACGCGAAGATGACGCGGTCGGACTGGGACGCGCCGCGCAGGCCGGTGATCTTGACGCCCGCCATGCGCACGGGCTGGTCGCTCACGTTCACCAGCTCGATGAACTCCTCGTCCTCGGTGGGATCGCCGTCGATCATGACCTCGTTGAGCACCAGCCGGCCCATCGGATCCTCGCACTGCACCGGCATGCCGGCCTCGTTGGTCGGCACGCCGCCGCCGCCGTCACCGCCCGGCGAACCCCCGGCGCCACCCCCGTTGCACTCCTCGGCGCTGAGGGGCTTGCAGCTGCAGATGCCCTTGGCGACGCAGAGCGCGACCTCGCAGGGGCCGCACTCCTTGCTGCAGGCGTCGCCCGTCGAGCACTTTTCGTCACAGCCGGTCAGGCCGAGCGCCAGCCCGGTGAGAAGGATCATCGCGTGCTTCATCATCTCCCCCGGGTTCCGACGCGCCGGCAGCATAGCGGACGGCACCGGGTCACTGCCCGCTGGCTGCCATGCGCGAGAAGGAGCCGCCGGTGAGCGCGTCGAGCTCGCTCGTCAGCTCGCCGATCTTGAGCTCCGCCAGCGCGCGCGACGCCGGATCGGCCGGCGGCGCGGTGAGCAGCTCGAGCTGGGCGCGGCGGCGCTCGAAGTAGAGCTGAGTCACTGTCTGCAGGAGCCGCTGCCGCTCCTTGGCCGTCTGCCGGCTCTCGCGCACGACGGCCGTCTCGCGCGCGTTGAACACCACATCGCCCAACTTCCACTTCGCCTCGCCGGTGAGCTGCAGCTCGTCGCCGTTGGTCTCGGTGGCCGAGACGTCGCGGGGGCGGCTCTCCTCGGTGAAGTTGGTGACGCTGCGCGAGTCCTCGTCGAGCTGCTTGAGCACCTTGATCTTGACCTCGGGCAGCAACGCCGCGAGCCGCGAGCGCGACCGCATGCTCTCGAAGACCTCGGGGTGCATCGTGGCGTAGTCCATCGCCGCCCGCTGCACCCGGTTGACGTCCGGCTCGTTCTCGAAGCGACCGAGCAGGGCGCGCGCCTTTGCCTCGGCGTCCGACTGGGCATGGGCGGACCCCGCCGCGGTCAGCAGACCGATCGACAGAACCCACGAGATGCGCGCGCGCTGGCGCATGGCCTCCTCCTTCACTTCATGCGTCGCCCGAACCCGCCGCCGGTGTAGGCGTCGAGCAGGGCGTCAATCTCATCGAGCCGGACGATGGCCTTGAGAGCGGCCTCGTCCCCTTCGTCTTCGATCCATAGGCGATACAGCACCCGCATGCGCTCGCGATACAGCCGCCGCATGCGGTCGATCAGCTGCCGTCGATCGCGCTGCACCAACCGCCGCTCGCGCGCGGCGCGCTCGTAGGCGTAGCTGGCGGCGTCGATCTCCTCCTCGGTGTCCAGATCGACGAAGACCACGTCGACCTGATCGCCCGACTCGTCATACAGGCTCTCGCCGTCGTACTCGACGCCGACCTCGGTGTTGTCGACCTCGTCGAGCACCATCGTCTCTTCGTCGGTGTCCACCGGATCGAAGAGCGCCGCGAGGCCGTCGAAGCGCAGGGTCCACGTGGCCATCACCTGATACTGCAGGTCGGTGGGCACCGTCGTCAGACGCTCCGAGCCCACCTCGGTGGTCGGCGTCTGCTCCACGCGCTGCGGTTGCGTCCAGGCCACGGCCCGCACGTCGGGCAGCAGCATGCGCAGCGAGGGCAAGATGCCGAAGTCGGCGCTCTCGGGGTCGATGCGCTGGTACCGCATCGCCGCCGCGGTGAGCTCGTCGAAGGGCGGCATGCGCTGCAGGGCGCGGCGAAAGCCGTCCACCTGCAAGCGAGCGTGGGCCTTGGGCCCCGCGTCGGACCACTCGAAGATGCCCTCGGTGGACGCCGCCCAGAGGCGCCCGCCGAACCAACGCGCGTCGGTGAAGCGCATGCCGCCGGGCCAGGGCACCGGCAGCCGGACGAAGGCCTCGCAGGCGCCGTCGGTCGAGTAGAGCGCCTGGTCGGTGACGACCACGACCTGGTCGTTGTCGACGAAGAGCCGCGACGCGGTCTCTGGCACCGACGGGCAGAGCTTCCACTCGCCGGCGCGGTAGCGGTACAGCGCGAGGCCCGTGGTGACCCACAAGGCCGCCCCCCGCCGACGACGAGCCGCGGGCCTCGATGATGGCCGCGCCGCGCTTGGCGACGGTCGGGATGAAGGTCTCCTCGAGCCAGCTGCGGTCGCCGACGACCTGCTCGACGGGCGTGCCGTCGATCGTGGC